>RKSH01000084.1 GCA_007570945.1 Gammaproteobacteria bacterium
GTGCGCGTTTGCGCCGGGTCGATGACGCCGTCGTCCCACAGCCGCGCGCTGGCGTAGTAGGGATGCCCCTGCGTTTCGTATTGCGCGCGGATGCGCTGTTTGAATTTCTCGTCTTCGCCCTCACCCCCGCCCCGGCGCACCGTGGACAGCACCGCCGCCGCCTGCTCGCCGCCCATCACCGAGATGCGCGCGTTGGGCCACATCCACAAAAAGCGCGGGTCGTAGGCGCGGCCGCACATGCCGTAGTTGCCGGCGCCAAAACTGCCGCCCAGGAGCACGGTGAACTTCGGCACCGCGGCGCAGGCCACCGCGGTGACCAATTTCGCGCCGTCCTTGGCGATGCCGCCGGCCTCGTATTTTTTGCCCACCATGAAGCCGCTGATGTTCTGCAGAAAAACCAGCGGCGTACCGCGCGCGGCGCACAACTGAATGAAGTGCGCGCCCTTCAGCGCCGACTCGGAAAACAAAATGCCGTTGTTGGCCAGAATGCCGACCTCAAAACCGAGGATGCGCGCAAAGCCGCACACCAGGGTGGCGCCGTACAGTTGCTTGAACTCGTCCAACTCGCTGCCGTCCACGATGCGCGCAATCACCTCGCGCACCTCCCACGGCGCGCGCGGGTCGGCGGGAACCGCGGCGTAAATTTCCTCGGCCGGATACAGCGGCTCCCGCACATCAAGGGGCGGCGCTGGCGGCGGCGGTGAGTTCAGCCGCGCCACGATGCGGCGGGTGAGGGCGAGGGCGTGGGCATCGTCATTGGCGCAGTGGTCGCTGACGCCGGAGATTCGAGAATGCACCTCGGCGCCGCCCAACTCCTCGGCGCTGACCGTCTCGCCGGTGGCGGCGCGCACCAACGGCGGACCGCCGAGAAAAATGGTGCCCTGGTTTTTGACAATCACGCACTCGTCGGACATCGCCGGCACATATGCGCCGCCGGCAGTGCAGGAGCCCATGACCACGGCGATTTGCGCGATGCCGCGCGCCGACATGTTCGCTTGGTTGAAAAAAATTCGGCCGAAGTGGTCGCGGTCGGGAAACACCTGGTCCTGTAGCGGCAAAAAAGCGCCGCCCGAGTCCACCAGGTAAACGCACGGCAGGCGGTTGGCGGCGGCGATGTCCTGGGCGCGCAAGTGCTTTTTCACCGTCAGCGGGTAGTAGGTGCCGCCCTTGACGGTGGCGTCATTGGCCACCACCATCACCTCGCGCCCGCTGACCCGGCCGATGCCGGTGACCAGGCCGGCGCAGGGCAGGGCGTCGTCGTATACGCCGTGCGCGGCCAACTGCGACAACTCCAGAAACGGCGAGCCGCCGTCCAACAAATGCGCGATGCGCTCGCGCACCATCAATTTACCGCGCGCGCGGTGTTTGTCGCGCGCCGCCTGGTCGCCGCCGGCGGCGATGCGCTCGACGGTGGCGCGCAAGTCGGCGACCAGCGCCGACATTGCGTCAATATTTTTGCGCGCGTCCCCGCCGCTGAGGTTGCTGCGCAACACCGGCATGGCGTTTGCCGATTACCAGCCGCCGCTTTGCAGCCAGCGTTCCACCTGCGGCAGGCGGTCGTCGCCCCAAAACGCCTCGCCGTCCACAACAATAAACGGCGAGCCGAAAACCTTGCGCGCGGCGGCGGCATCAGTCTCGCGCCGCAACAGGTCCTTGATGCGCTGGTCTTGCAGCGCGGCGGCGAGTTTTTCGCGGTCAACGCCGGCGGCAGCGCAAATCCCGAGCAGTGTTTCGGCGTCGGCGATGTCTTGGCCCTCGGCGAAATAGGCGGCGTAAATTTTCCATGCCACTTTTCGCGCCAGGCCGGCGTCGCCCTCGCGCAACCAGTAATAAGCGCGGCATGCGGCCACCGTCATGGTTGGAAATTTTTGCGGCAGGGTGAAGTCGATGCCGTGCAACCGCGCGCTGCGCGGCAGGTCGCGGCGCATGTATTCATCCACCAGCGGCACCGCGGCCAGCGGCTTGCGCCCGGTGGTTTTCATCACCGCGCCGAGCAGGAACGGCCGCCAGTTGACGCCGCGGCCATGGCGCGCGGCAATTTCGTCGATGCGCGCGGCGGCGAGGTAGCCGTAGGGCGACGAGAAGTCAAAATAAAAATCCAGCGGCGCGCTCATGACACCGTCTCAAAACCCATGGCCACCGCCTCGCCGCCGCCGATGCAAAGTGACGCCACGCCGCGCTTCAGTTGGCGGCGGCGCATGGCGGCGAGCAGGGTGGCGATGATGCGCGCGCCGCTGGCGCCCACCGGGTGGCCGAGGGCGCAGGCGCCGCCGTGAATGTTGACCTTGTCGTGCGGCAGGTCCAGGTCGTGCATCGCCGCCATGGTGACGACGGCGAAAGCCTCGTTGATTTCAAACAGATCCACCTGGTCCTTGCCCCAGCCGAGTTTGTCCAGCAATTTTTGCACCGCGAAAATCGGCGCGGTGGTGAACCATGCCGGGTCGTGGGCGTGGGATGCATGGCCGGCGACCCGCGCCAGCGGGGCGGCGCCGCGCTTTTCAACTTCTGCGGCGCTCATCAGCACCAGCGCCGCGGCGCCGTCGGAAATGGAACTGGAGTTGGCCGGGGTGACGGTGCCGCCTTCGCGGAACGCCGGCGCAAGGCGCGGAATGTTGTCCACATTCGCCTTGTGCGGTTGCTCGTCGACGGTGACGGTCACCGGCGCGCCGCCGTCACCATCCACCGTCACCGGCGCCACCTCCTCGTCAAAAAGCCCGCCCTCAATGGCGCGCCGCGCGCGAGTCAGGGAGGCGACGGCGAATTCATCCTGCGCCTCGCGGCCGAACTCATAATGCGCCGCGCAGTCCTCGGCAAAACTGCCCATTAATTTGCCTTTGTAATGCGCGTCCTCCAGGCCGTCCAAAAACATGTGGTCGCTGAGCTGGCGGTGGCCGAGGCGCAGACCGTCGCGCGCTTTGTTAATCAAATAGGGCGCGTTGCTCATGCTCTCCATTCCGCCGGCCGCCATCACCGCGCCGGCGCCGGCTTTAATCTGGTCGTGGGCCAGCATCACCGCCTTCATTCCCGAGCCGCACATTTTGTTGACCGTGGTGCAGCCCACGCTCATGGGCACGCCGGCGGCCACCGCCGCCTGTCGCGCCGGCGCCTGGCCCAGGCCGGCCGGCAGCACGCAGCCCAGCAGCACCTCGTCCACGTCGGCGCCGGTGACGCCGCTGCGTTCCAGGGCCGCGCCCACCGCCACCGCCCCTAGTTCCGGCGCGCGCCTGGTCCTGAGGGCGCCGCGAAAACCGCCCATGGGCGTGCGCGCCATGCCGGTGATGAAAATGCTTTCGCTGTTGTTCACTGCAAAACTGACGGTGCGGCGGCCTTAGTTGCCGGCAAAAAGTTCACGGCCGATGAGCATGCGCCGCACCTCGCTGGTGCCGGCGCCGATCTCGTACAACTTTGCATCGCGCAGCAGGCGGCCGGCCGGGTAGTCGCCGGTGTAGCCGTTGCCGCCCAGGGCCTGGATGGTTTGCAGGGCGACGGCGGTGGCGTTTTCGGCGGCGAACAGGATGGCGCCGGCGGCGTCTTTGCGCGTGGTCTCGCCGCGGTCGCAGGCCGCGGCCACCGCGTACACATATGCGCGGCAGGCGTTCATGGCGGTGTGCATGTCGGCGACTTTGCCCTGCATTAATTGAAACTCGCCGATGGCGCGGCCGAACTGGCGGCGCTCGCGCACGTACGGCAACGCCAGGTCCAGGCACGCCGCCATGATGCCGAGGGGCCCGCCGGCCAGCACCACGCGCTCGTAATCCAGGCCGCTCATGAGAACGCCGACTCCGGCGTCCGCATCGCCCAGCAAATTTTCGGCCGGTACGCGGCAGTCGTTGAATGCAAGTTCACAAGTGTTGGAACCGCGCATGCCGAGTTTGTCGAGCTTGGCGCCGGCGCTGAAACCGGCGGTTGCAGTGTCCACAATGAA
>RKSH01000219.1 GCA_007570945.1 Gammaproteobacteria bacterium
AGATGCGACTCGCGCTTGAAGAAGCCCTCGGTGTGGAACGAATCCTCCAGATGCAGAACCTCGTAGTCCAGGTGGTGGCACATTTCGTGCGCCAGCGTGCGCAGGAAAGTTTTGAAGGCCACCACCTGTTCGCGCCGGGCGGTGCGCATCCACAAAGTGATGAGCGCCGCTTGCGGCGGCTCGGCGAGGAGGCCGCTTTCATCCAAAATGCCGGGCTCGTTGGGCTCGTACAAACCGTGCAGTTCGCTGTCGGTGTTGCTTGGCCGGCGCTCGCGCACCTGCACCTTAACCGGCGGCGCCCTTAGGATGGCGGCCAGGCGGTCGCACACGCGTTGCGATGTTTTCTGCACCTGCCGGCGCGAGGCGCGGGTGAGGGCGGTGTTGAGCGCGGCCAACAGCGGCGCCAGGCCGGCGGTGGTGGCGAGAGTGACCTGATGGAAGCGGTCGCTTTGGCGGTACACCGCTTTTTCGCGCGCGCTGAGTTTGGCGTAATACGCGTAAACCATGGGCTTTGAGTGTAGTATAATCAGCGGCTTTTCATGACCGCCATGTCCGACATTCCCTACCAAACCGATGATTTGCGGATTGCGGAGATTCGCACGGTGGCCACGCCGGCGCTGATTTGCGAGGAGTTGCCCATCACCGAAACGGCGGCGCGGGTCACCCACGACACGCGCCTTGCCATCCGCGATATTTTGCAGCACCAGGACGACCGCCTGCTGGCGGTGGTCGGGCCGTGCTCCATCCACGACACCGCCGCCGCGCTGGAATACGCCGGCCGCCTGCGCGAGGTGCGCGAGCGGCTGGATGGCGCGCTGCTGATTGTGATGCGGGTGTATTTTGAAAAACCGCGCACCACCGTCGGCTGGAAGGGTTTAATCAACGACCCGGACCTGGACCGCAAATTCAACATCAACAAGGGCCTGCGCCTGGCGCGGCAGTTGCTGCTTGACCTGAACCGCCTGGGCATGCCGGCCGGCACCGAATATCTGGACATCATCACGCCGCAGTACATCGCCGACCTGGTGGCCTGGGGCGCCATCGGCGCGCGCACCACCGAGAGCCAGGTGCACCGTGAACTGGCCTCCGGGCTGTCCTGCCCGGTGGGGTTTAAGAACGGCACCGACGGCAACATTAAAATCGCCGCCGACGCCATCAGCGCGGCGTCGCGCCCGCATCATTTTTTGTCGCTGACCAAGTCCGGCCACTCGGCGATCTACGGCACCACCGGCAACCACGACTGCCATGTCATTTTGCGCGGCGGCGCCGAGCCCAACTACGACGCGCAGGCGGTGCGGCACACCGCCGAGGCGCTGGAACAAAACGCGCTGCCGGCGCGGATGATGATTGACTTCAGCCACGCCAACAGCGCGCGCCAGCACCGCCGGCAGGTGGAGGTGGGGCGCGCTGTGGCGGCGCAAATCGCCGGCGGCGAGCGGCGCATCATCGGCGTGATGATTGAGAGCCACTTGAAAGAGGGCAAGCAGGCCGCCCCGGCGGCCGATGACGGCGCGGCGCGGTTGGTTTACGGCCAGAGCATCACCGACGCCTGCCTCGGCTTTGACGACACCGCGCCGCTGCTTACGGAACTTGCGGAGGCGGTGGAAAAACGTCGCGGCGCGCGGCTGGCGGCGGCCGGGTGACGGCGGCGACGTTTAAAGTGGCGGCCGCGACGTTGAAAACGGTGGTTGCGACCCTGAAAACGGCGGCCGCGGGTCAACGGCGGCGGCCGGGGGTCATGGGGTTTTCAACTGCTGCACCGCGATGCTTTCCGCCTCCACCATCACCGGGATGTCGTCCACGATTTTGTAGATGGTGCGGCCGCCCTCGGTGAGCAGCGCATCCTCCAGCGGCGTGTTCACGGGCCGGCCGTTCTGTTGTTTAATGCGGCCGGTGGCGATGGCGTCGTTAAGTTTTTGCAGTTGCGCGGCGGTCAGGCGGCGCAGCGGTTGCTTGGTCACCGGGCAGCGCAACAGGGCGAGAAGTTTCTTGTCAACCATCAACCCAGCATAACAGCACATGGCCGGCGCAAACAACTCCAAAACAGCGGTGCTCGCCGCCATCGCCGGCAACGGCATGTTGACGGTGCTGAAGTTCGCCGCCGCGGCGCTCACCCAGTCGGCGTCCATGATGAACGAGGCGGTGCATAGTTTGATGGACGCGCTGAACCAGGTTTTTCTGCTGCTCGGCCTGGTGCAGGGCGCGCAACCGCCGGACCGCACCCACGCTTTCGGCCACGGGCAGAAAAAATACCTGTGGAATTTGTGGAGCGCCATCGGCCTGTTCGCCATCGGCGCCGGCCTCGGCCTGGCGCACGCCTGGCACGCGCTGCACAACCCGGCGGCGGTGGACTGGAGTGCACAGGTGGAGGTGCTGGGGGCGGAGTTGTCGCTGCTGTGGGTGTCGGCGCTGGTGCTGGGCGTGGCGCTGGTGGTTGAGGGCGCGGTATTGGCGGTGGCGGCGCGCGAATACCTGCGCCGGGCGCGGGCCGCCGGCTGCGGCGCCTTCGCCTACCTCGGCCGCTCCACCGACCCGACGTTGGTGGCGGTGCTGCTGGAGGATGCGGTGGCGGTGCTCGGCGTTTTGTTTGCCGCGGCCGGCATCGGCCTCAGCGCGGCCACCGGCGATTCAATTTACGACGTCATTTTTTCGGCGCTGATTGCGCTGATGTTGGGCGCGGTTTCGTTTTTTCTCGGCGCGATTAACATGCGCTTTCTCACCGACATCCGCGACCCCGGCGCCGAGCGCGCGCTGCGCGAAATTCTGCAGGCGCATGCCGGGGTGGAATCGTGCCACGACCTGCGCTCGGTGGTGGTGGACGAGTCCAACACCGTGGTGGTGGCCGAGATTGAGCTCAGCGAAGAGGCCCTGGCGCACGGCCTGCGCGAGCGCATCGCGGAAATCAAAAAAGAAATTCTCGCCGGCGGCGGCGAGGGTGAGGGCGGCCGGCGCGGTTACGCCGAGTTGCGCGCGCCGGTGCAGGCCACGTTGGAGCGCGCCGAGGAGGTCATCGACGAAGTGGAGCGGCGCCTGCGCGCGGTGTGTCCGCGGGTGGCGCATGTGACCATGGAGGTGGAAGGCATCGCCCGGCCGTGTAACAATACGGCCAATTCAAATCCAAACCGCAAGGGGGAAACAAACTCATGCTGAAAAAAATCGCGATTATTTTGCTCGGCGCAGCCGTCATGTCGCCGCCGCAATTGGCCGCGGCCAAAGTGGAGGGCGATGCCATCACCCTCGGCACCGCGGTTTCGCTGAGCGGAAAGTACACCACCGCCGGCAACCACACGCAAAAAGGCTACGACCTGGCGGTGAAGCATATCAACCGCGCCGGCGGCGTCAGCGTCGGCGGCAAAAATTACCAACTCAAAATCATCTACTACGATGACGAGTCCACCCCGGCGCGCGGCGTGCAATTGGCCGAACGTTTAATTCGCCAGGACGGCGTCAAGTTCATGCTGGGCCCGTACAGTTCCGGCCTCACCAAAGCCATGGCGCCGGTCACCGAGAAGTACAAAATCTCCATGGTGGAGGCCAACGGCGCATCGCGCTCGCTGTTCAACAAGGGCTACCGCTATCTGTTTGCGGTGCTGTCCACGTCCGAGCAGTATTTGCAGGAGGCGATTAACCTGGCCGCCGAGCAGGCGCGCAAGGAGTCGCGCCGGCCCGAGTCGCTGAAGGTGGCGGTGGCCACCGAGAATGACCCGTTCTCCCAGGACATCCGCGCCGGCGTGCTGGAGGACGCCGCGCGCCACGGCATGCGGGTGGTGGTGGACGACAAACTGCCGCGCGAGTTGAACGACATGGCGGCGACCCTGACCAAGGTCAAGGCGCTGCGCCCGGATGTGCTGGTGGTGTCGGGCCATTCCAAGGGCGCCGCGCTGGTCACCCGCCAGGCCGCCGAGATGAAGGCCAACGCGCCGATTATCGCCATCACCCACTGTGAGTCGGCCAATGTCACCGACCGCGAAAAATTCGGCGACCGCGCGGAAGGCATTTTGTGCGCATCGCAATGGGCCGACACGCTGAGTTACCGCGACTCCCTGTTCGGCAGCGCCGGCGACTACCGGCGAATTTTCGAGCGGGAGTACGGCTACACGCCGCCGTACCAGGCCGCCGAATCCTCGGCCGCGGTGCAGGTGTGGGCCGATGCGTTTGAGCGCGCCGGTTCTTTTGACACCGAGAAAGTCCGCGACGCCCTGGCCGCCACCGACCTGCAGACGTTCTACGGCAACATCCGCTTTGACGCCACCGGCAAAAACATCGCCAAGCCCATGGTGCTGCGCCAGATTCAAAACGGCGAATACCGCGTGGTCGCCCCCACCAAATGGGCCTCCCACCCGCTGGTGTTTCCGAAACCGTCCTACTGAGGCCGGCGAGCCCGGGTCCCCCAACCCCATGCTGGAAAAACATTACCGCCCGCAAGAAGTGGAGCGCGAGGCGCAGGAATACTGGCGGCGGGAGTGCTGTTTTAATGTGACCGAGGATGCGGGGCGGGAGAAATTTTACTGCCTGTCCATGCTGCCCTATCCCAGCGGGCGGTTGCACATGGGGCATGTGCGCAACTACACCATCGGCGATGTGATAAGCCGCCACCAGCGCATGCGCGGCAAGAATGTCTTGCAGCCCATGGGCTGGGACGCGTTCGGCCTGCCGGCCGAGAATGCGGCGATTCAAAACAACGTGCCGCCGGCCGAGTGGACCTACCGCAACATTGCGGCGATGAAAAAGCAATTGCAGCGGCTGGGCTTCGCCTACGACTGGGAGCGGGAATTCGCCACCTGCCGGCCGGACTACTACCGTTTTGAACAGTGGTTTTTCAACCGCCTGCTGCACAAAGGCCTGGCCTATAAAAAAATGGCGCAGGTGAACTGGGACCCGGTGGAGCAGACCGTGCTGGCCAACGAGCAGGTGGACAGCGAGGGGCGCGGCTGGCGTTCCGGGGCGGTGGTGGAGCGGCGCGAGGTGTCGCAGTGGTTCATCCGCATCACCGACTACGCCGAGGAATTGCTGGCCGGCATCGACCAGTTGGACGGCTGGCCGGAGTCGGTGAAGACCATGCAGCGCAACTGGATCGGCCGTTCCGAGGGCGTGGAGTTTGCGTTCAGTCTGGACGGCGGCGGCGAGCCGTTGCGGGTGTACACCACGCGCCCCGACACGCTGATGGGCGTCACCTACATGGCGCTGGCCGCCGAGCATCCGCTGGCGTTGCGCGCGGCGCGGAAGGATGCCGCGGTGGCCGCGTTCATTCAGGAGTGCAAGCGCGCCGGCACCTCGGAGGCGGCGGTGGAGAAAATGCAAAAGAAAGGCCTGCCCCTCGGCATGAACGCGCTGCACCCGCTGAGCGGCGAGAAGGTTCCGCTGTGGGTGGCCAACTTTGTGCTGGCCGGCTACGGCACCGGGGCGGTGATGGCGGTGCCGGGGCACGACCAGCGCGACTGGGAATTCGCCCGCGCCCACGGCCTGCCGGTGAGGCGGGTGATTCGCCCGGCCGACGGCGAGCCGGATGTGGACCTGGCCGCCGGCGCCTTTGAGGCGCACGGCATCACCTGCAACTCGGCGCCCTTTGACGGCCTGGATTTTGACCGCGCCTTTGACGCCATCGCCGATGCCTTGGTGGAAAAAGCGGCCGGCGAGCGGCGGGTGAACTACCGCCTGCGCGACTGGGGCGTGTCGCGCCAGCGCTTTTGGGGCTGCCCCATTCCGGTGGTGTACGACGAGGCCGGCAAGGTGCATGCGGTGCCGGATGAGCAGTTGCCGGTGGTGCTGCCGGAGGACGCCGAATTTCTCGGCGTGCAGTCGCCGCTGCGCGAGAGCGAGGAGTTTTTGCGCGCCCGCCTGCCGGACGGCGCCCCGGCCACCCGGGAGACCGACACCTTCGACACTTTTGTCGAGTCGTCGTGGTATTACGCGCGCTACTGCTGCCCCGGCGCCGGCGCCATGCTGGATGAGCGGGCGCGCTACTGGCTGCCGGTGGACCAGTATGTGGGCGGCATTGAGCATGCGGTTTTGCATCTGCTGTATGCGCGGTTTTTTCACAAACTCATGCGCGACGCCGGGCTGGTGGACGGCGCCGAGCCGTTCACCCGGCTGCTGACCCAGGGCATGGTGCTGAAGGACGGCGCCAAGATGTCCAAGTCGGCCGGCAACACCGTGGACCCGCAGGACATGATTGACAGGTTCGGCGCCGACACGGCGCGCCTGTTCATCATGTTCGCCGCGCCGCCGGAGAGCGCGCTGGAATGGAACGACGATGCGGTGGCCGGCTCGCACCGTTTCCTGCACCGCCTGTGGAACATGTTCAGCCGCACCGTGCCGCTCCTGGATGGCGGCGGCGAGTCCGGAAGTGGCGGTGTTGAGTCTGAAAATGACGGTACCGAGTCCCGCAATGACGGCGGCGACCCCAGGAACGGCGGCGCCGGTGATGAAAGCGCCGCCGCCCGGTTGCGCGGCGAGGTGCACCGTTTGCTTGCGCGCATTAACCGCGACTACCGCCGCCACCAATTCAACACGGTGGTCGCCGCCGCCATGGAAATGCTGAACGCGCTGGAAAAACTGCCGCCCGACTCCGCGCGCAACCGCGCCGCGCTGCGCGAGGGCATGGAAATTTTGGTGCAGGCGCTGTCGCCGGTGGCGCCGCACATCACGCACAAATTGTGGCGCGCGCTGGGTTGCGCCGGCGACGTCATCGATTCGTCGTGGCCCGAGCCCGACGAATCGCTGATGGCGCGCCGCCGCCTGCCCATGGCGGTGCAGGTCAACGGCAAATTGCGCGGCCAGGTGGAGGCGGCGGCGGCGGCCGGCGCCGACGAGGTGCTGGCCGAGGCGATGAGGCATGCCGGCATTCACCGCCACCTGGCCGGCAAAACGGTGCGCAAAAAAATCCTGGTGCCGGGGCGGTTGCTGAACATTGTGGTGGACTAGGCGCGCCGTCGTTTTGTCGTGCGCCGCCGCCGTTGCGCTCAGCGCCTGCGGTTTTCAACTGCGCGGCGCCGGCCCCGGCGGCGGTGATGGTTTGCGCGGCGCCCTGGTGCACCCGGTGAATGCGCCGCCGGCCCTGGCCCGCGCCCTCACCCTCGCCCTGGCCGAGAATGGCGCAACCGTTGCAGCCACCGCCGCCGCCGCCGATGCGGTGCTGACGGTGGCCGGCGTTGACCACCGCCGCGACATTGCGGCGCTGGACAACAGCGGCAAGGCGGCGGCCTACCGCCTGTGGCTCGTGGTAACATTCCGCATTGAAGGCGCGCCCCCGCCGAACGAAAAATCCATGCCGCAGCAGCAAATCACCGTCACCCGCCACCTGGACCACGCCGGCCGGCGCGTGCTGCAAAGCGACAACGAGGAAACCTTCACCCGCGAACAAATGATCTTAGAGGCGGCGCGGCGCCTGGTGCGGCGCCTGGGCCGCGCCATCCATCGGAGCGGTGCGGCGCGTTGAGGATTCTCTCGCCGTCCCTGGCGGCCAAAATTAAACCGGGCTGCAAACATTCGGTTTACCTCCTGTTTGGCGCCGAGTTTCTGCTGGTGGAGAACTCGGCCGCCGCATTGCGCGAGGCGCACCGCAAAGAAGGCTTCGGCGAGCGCGTTCGCTTCACCGTGGACCGGGACCTGGACTGGGCCGAGCTCGCCGCCCACGGCCGCGCGCTGTCGTTGTTCGGCGGCCGCACTTTAATTGAGTTGCGCATGCCCGGCGGCCGCCCCGGCGACGCCGGCGCAAAAACATTAATTCAATTCGCCGAGGAGTCGCCGCACACCGCGCACCTGGTGATTATCTGCGGCGCGCTGGAGCGGGCGGTGCAGAGCGGCAAGTGGTTCAAGACCGTGGAGCGGCACGGCCTCAGCGTGGAGCACCGCCCGGTGACCGCCGACAAACTTCCCGACTGGCTGGGCGCGCGCATGAAAGAGCTCGGCATGACTTGCGAGCGCGAGGTGCCGGCGGTGCTGGCGCATTATCTGGAGGGCAACCTGCTTGCCGCCGACCAGGAGGTGCGCAAACTGCAAATCCTGTGCGCCGGCCGCAAAGTCACCGTGGCCGAGGTGGAAAAACTCATCGCCGACCATTCGCGCTTCACCGTCTATCAATTCGTGGACGCCTGCCTGCTGGGCAAGGTGAACCGCGCGCTGCGCATTTTGTGCAACCTGCGCCGCGAGGGGCTGCAGCCGGTGCTGGTGAACTGGACCCTGGCGCGCGAGTTGCGCGGCGTGCTCGGGGTGGCGGCGGACCTGGAGCGCGGCCGGCGCCGCGACGATTCCCTGCGCGCCCACCGCATTTGGCACAGCCGCGTGCCGCTGGTGGACGCCGTGTTGCGGCGTTTGCGCCCGGCGCAGTTGCGCGGCATTGTGGCGCGCATCGCCCGCGCCGACCGCATGATTAAAGGCCGCCAGGCCTTCACCATCGGCCGCGATGTGTGGGGCGAGTTTGAAATTATCGCCCTCGCCCTGTGCGGGATTCCGCCGCTTGAGAGCCGCCGCCCATGACCGCCGAAGCCAAACCGCCGCCGCTGGCCCGGCATATGCAAAACCTCGGCCGCCGGGCGCGCGCCGCATCCATCATTTTGGCGCGCGCCGATTGCGCCGCCAAGAACCGCGCGCTCACCGCCATCGCCGGGCGGCTTGAAAGCGAGCGCGAAAAAATCCTCGCCGCCAACGCCCGCGACGTGGCCGCCGCGCGGGCCGGCGCCGTCGCCGCGCCGCTGTTGGAACGGCTGCAGTTGAGCGAGTCGCGGGTTGCCGCCATGGCCCGCGGCCTGCGCCAGGTGGCCGAGCTCCCCGACCCGTTGGGCGACACCGGCGAGTGGCGCGACGGCCCCTCCGGCCTGCGCATCGGCCGCCGCCGGGTGCCCCTCGGCGTGATTGGCATCATCTACGAATCGCGCCCCAACGTCACCGCCGACGCCGCCGCCCTTTGCATCAAGGCCGGCAACGCCGCCATTTTGCGCGGCGGTTCCGAGTCCCTGCACAGCAACCTCGCCATCGCCCACTGCATTGCCCGCGGCCTGGCCGCGGCCGGCCTGCCGGCGGACGCCGCGCAGGTGGTGAACACCGCGGAGCGCGGCGCGGTGGGCGCGCTTTTGGCCATGGAGGAGTTTGTGGACGTGCTCATCCCGCGCGGCGGCAAGGATTTGGTGGCGCGCATCAGCGGCCAGTCGCGCATCCCGGTGCTGAAACATCTACAGGGCGTGTGCCACGTTTACGTGGACGCCGCCGCCGACCTGGCCATGGCCGCCGATGTCGCCTTCAACGCCAAGACCTACCGCTACGGCATCTGCGGCGCCATGGAGACGCTGTTGGTGCACCGCGCCGTCGCCGCCGAACTGCTGCCGGCCCTGGCGCGGCGTTTTGTCGCGCACGGCGTGGAATTGCGCGGCTGCCATGCCACCGTCGCCGCGGTGGGCGGCGCCGCCGCCGTTTCCCCCGCCACCGAGGAGGATTACCTCGCCGAATACCTGGGTCCCCAGCTGGCGCTGCGCGTGGTGGACGATTTGGCCGCCGCCATGGCGCACATCGCGCGCTACGGCTCCGGCCACACCGACGCCATCGTCACCGCCGATGAGGCTGCCGCGCGGCGCTTCACCGCCGAGGTGGATTCCAGTTCGGTGATGGTCAACGCGCCCACCTGCTTCGCCGACGGTTACGAGTACGGACTCGGCGCCGAGCTCGGCATCAGCACCAACCGCCTCCACGCCCGCGGCCCGGTGGGCTTGGAGGAGCTCACCATCCGCAAGTTCGTGGTCATCGGCGACGGCCATCTGCGCGGCGCGGGCTGAGCCTTGGCGCCCGTTTTGCCGCCGCCGCTGGGAATTTTCGGCGGCACCTTTGACCCCATCCACCACGGCCATGTGCGCGCCGCCGCCGCGCTGTGCGCCGAGTTGGCCTTGGCGCGCCTGTTCATCGTGCCCAACGCCGACCCGCCGCACCGCCCCGGCCCGCGCGCCGCCGCCGGCCACCGTCTGGCCATGGCGCGCATCGCCGCCCGCGGCCTGCCGCAGGCGGAGGTGGACCGGCGCGAATTGGCGCGCCCCGGCCGCTCCTACAGCGTGGACACCGTGGCCTCGTTTCGCGCCGAGGCCGGCGATGCGCCGCTGTGTTTTCTGCTCGGCATGGATTCCTTTCTCGCGCTGCCGCAGTGGCGGCGGTGGCGCGAATTGCCGCAACTGGCGCATTTGGTGGTCATGGCCCGCCCCGGCGCGCCAAGGCCGCCGCCGGCCGGCCAGTGGTGGGAAAATTTGCGCTGCGGCACGGCGGCGGAATTGCGCGAGTCGGGTTGCGGCAAGGTGTATTTCGCCGCCAACGCCGAGGTGAACCTGTCGGCCAGCGAAGTCCGCCGGCAACTGGCGCGCGGCGGCGGCGCGCACTGCGTCGACGCCGGGGTGCTGTCCTATATTCGTGAACACGGCTTGTACCGCGGCGGCGGGGGCGAGGGCGGCGATTCCGCCCGCCTGCAAAAAACCATCTGCGCCGTGCTGGAGGAGGCCAAGGCGGTGGACCTGCGCCCGCTGGATGTGCGCGGCATGACCGACATCACCGACTGCATGATTGTCGCCGGCGGCAACTCCGGCCGCCACGTCAAGGCCATGGCGGACCTGCTGCAGGACAAGTTGCGCGCCCTGCACATCCGCCCCCGCGGCGTGGAGGGCGAGGAGGCCGCCGAGTGGGTGCTGCTGGATTACGGCGATGCGGTGGTGCACCTGATGCGCGCCGAGCAGCGGGAGTTTTACGAACTGGAGCGGTTGTGGGGCGAGGAGGCGCGCGCGCTGGTGGGCGCCTCGCGCAAAAACGCCTGAACCGCTACAATGGCCGCCGAGCCGGCCGGGCAGCCGCTGGCGGACCATGATCCGCCGGAGGAAAGTCCGGGCTCCCCAGGGCAAGGGCGCCGGGTAACGCCCGGGCGGCGCAAGCCGACGGAAAGTGCCACAGAAAACATACCGCCGGACCCCGGTCCGGTAAGGGTGAAAAGGTGCGGTAAGAGCGCACCGCGTTTGCGGCAACGCAAACGGCACGGCAAACCCCGTCCGGAGCAAGACCGAATAGAAATCCCATGGCGCGGCCCGCGCCGGATTCGGGTAGGTCGCAAGAGGCGCCCGGCAACGTGCGTCCCAGATGAATGGCTGTCCACGACAGAACCCGGCTTACAGGCCGGCTCGTTTTTTTGCTTCTTTCGCCGGCGCCGGAATGCCGCCCGCCCTTGACACCGCCGCCCTCATCCCGCACACTTTTTTTCCATGCCCGTCCCCGACCCCAAAAACCCCCCGCGCGTAGACGACCAGTTCGCCGACAGCGACCTGATG
>RKSH01000204.1 GCA_007570945.1 Gammaproteobacteria bacterium
ATGCTGCCCTCAAGGAAGCCGAACAGCGGATAACTCACCTCGGCGCTGGCCACCAGGTCGCTGTCCACGCTGGCAACGTTGAGGCTGAAACCGATGCCGCCCTCCTGCTGCTGCCAGTCTTCACCGCCCTCGTCCTCGTCGCCGAACTGGAAGCCCAGCCCGATGCTGGCCCCGCCGTCCACATCGGGCAGGCCGCGGAGGTAGTCGGAGTCGCCCGAATCGCGCCCCGTGTCATAGCCCGCATTCGCGGTGACGGCGGCGCGGCCGGCGCACCAGAACGCGGCGCCGACGCCTTCAACGCCGGCGGAGGCGCGGTGCAGGCCGAAGCCGCTGGCGCAAGATTCGTCGCGCTGCCATTCCCAGTTAATGAGCGGCAGTGCGGTGGTCTCGGTCTTGTCGCTGCCCTCGTATTCCGCGCCGTAACCGGCGCCGAGGCCGAGCATCAGGGAACTTTGCCCGGCCGCGGCACTGAGCGGCAACAGGGCGATGAGCAAGAGAATGATTCGGGTGTTCATGGTTGGACTCCGGTTGGGTTGGTTAAAGTTGCTGACAAGCATAACACAGTACGTTAAAGTCAAGCACATGGCCCGAGCGCGCAAAATCCTCCTCCCGCTGGTTTTTTTAGCGGCGGGCATCGGTGGTTTCGCGTGGTTCAACGCGCGGACGCCGCCGCCGGTGACGGCGGCCGTGGAGCAGAAAACATGGGCGGTGACGGTGGAGGAGGTGGCAAAGGGCACGGCGCGGCCGGCGCTGCGGCTGGTGGGCGTGGTGGAGTCGCCGCACCGCACCGACCTGCGCGCGGCGGTGAGCGCCGAAGTGGCGGCGGTGCATGTGCTGGCCGGCGAGACGGTGCAGGCCGGGCAGGCGCTGGTGCAACTGGACGACGCCGACCTGCAACTGCAACTACGGCAGCGCGAGGCCGACGTGGCCGAGGCCGAGGCCAGCCTGGCCAGCGAGAAGATTCAGTTTGAGGCCGACCGCAAATCCCTGGCGCGGGAGACCGTGCTGTTTGAACTGGCGCAAAAGGACACCGAGCGGCTGCGGCGGGTGGTGAGGTCGCAGAGCGAGGCCGAGGCGCAACTGGACAGGTCGCGCAGCGAACTGCAACGGGCCGGCCTGCAACTGGTGGCGCGGCAGTTGGCGGTGGACGGCCACCCGGCGCGAATGGCGATGTTGCGGGCGCAGATGGCGCGCGCCGAGGCGTTGCGCGACCAGGCGCTGCTGGATTTGCGGCGGACGACGGTGGCCGCGAAGGCGGACGGCAAGGTGACGGCGGTGCATGTGGCGGCGGCCGGGCGGGTGGCGGCGGGCGCCGCGCTGGTGACGATGTTCGACCACTCGCTGGTGGAGGTGCGGGCGCAGATTCCGGACCGCGACTTGCCCCGGGTGCGGCGCGCCCTGGCCGGCGGCGGCAGCGTGGCCGGGGAAACGGTGGTGGACGGCGCGCGGCTGGCGCTCACCCTTGAGCGGCTGGCCGCCGATGTGGCGCCGGGCCAGGGCGGCGTGGACGCAATGTTCCGGCTGGCCGATTCGGTGCAGGCGCCGGAGTTGGGGCGGGTGGTGGAGTTGTTTGCGCGACTTGCGCCGGAGCCGGCGGTGGTGGCGGTGCCGCGCCAGGCGCTGTACGGCAACAGCAAGATGTTCAAGGTGGTGGACGGCAAGTTGGCGGCGGTGACCGTGCGATTGGCGGGCCGCACTTTCACCAACGGCGGCGGCGACAGCCGGCTGCTGGTGCGCTCGGCGCAACTGGACGACGGCGATTTGCTGGTGGTGTCGGCGCTGCCCAACGCCGTGCACGGCCTGCCGGTACGCATCGCGCGCTGAGCCTCGCCCTTAGTTAAAAGTGAACCACAACGTCAACGGCGGCGGGCTCATCGGCCGTTTTGCCAGCCATCCGCTGGCCGCCAATCTCAGCATGGCCATCATGGTGTTCGCCGGGGTGTGGGCGCTGTTCCAACTGAACAAACAGTTTCTGCCGGATTTTTCCATTGGCGTCGTGACGGTGACGGTGGAGTGGTCGGGCGCCGGCGCCGGCGATGTGGAGCGCGGAATCGCGGCGCCGCTGGAGCAGGCGTTGCGCAGCGTTGACCTGGTCAAGCGCATCACATCCACGTCCACCCAGGGCCTCGCCAGCGTGCAGTTGGAGTTCAAGGAGAACGCCGACATGAACCTGGCGGTGGAGCAGGTGCGGCAAGAGGTTTCGCGGGTGAGCGACCTGCCGCCCACCGCCGAGGAGCCGACGGTGACGCGCGCGGTGGACTATGAAAACGTGGCGCGGGTGATTTTGTCCGGCGAGTCGCTGCGCGACCTTGCGCTGCTGGCGCGCGAGTACGAGCGCGAGTTGCTGGCGCGCGGCATCAGCAAAGTGCAGTTGGAAGGCCTGCCGGCCGAGGAGATTGCAATCCAGGTGCCGCAAATTAAATTAAACGAACTCGGCATGTCGCTGGTGGACATCGGCCGGCTGGTGGCGAGCAACTCGCAGGACCTGCCGGCCGGCGCCGCCGGCCGCGGCGAGGGCGCGCGGCAAATCCGTTTTTTAAGCCAGCGCCGCAGCGAAATCGCCTTTGAGCAGATGGCCTTCACCAGCGACGCCGCCGGCCGCGAGTTGCGCATCGGCGACATCGCCGGCGTCACCCGGCGCGCCCGCAGCGGCCAGGTTTTCCTGCGCCACGACGGCCGCCCGGCCATAGAAATCCGCCTGCAGCGCACCGAGGCCGCCGACAGCCTGAAAGCCGCGAATATTCTCGAGAAGTGGGTCGCCGACACCGTTCCCAACCTGCCCCAAGGCGTGCGGCTGACGCTGGCGCAGGAGGACTGGCTGTTCCTGCAGCAGCGCATCGCCCTGCTGGTGAAAAACGGCGCCGGCGGCCTGCTGCTGGTGGTGCTGGTTTTATTTTTGTTTATGCCGGGGCGCATTGCGCTGTGGATTGCGGCCGGCATCCCAATTTCGTTCCTCGGCATGCTGTGCGTCTATTATTTTTTCGGCGGCAGCATCAACATGCTGAGTTTGTTCGCGATGATCATGGCCCTCGGCATCATCGTGGACGACGCCATCGTGGTCGGCGAGAACGCCCTCACCCGCCATGAGGCGGACGCCGCCGGGGGCGCCGCGGTCGGCAGGCAGGCGCGCCGGCCAAGGACGCGACAAGACGCCGGCGCCAGCGCCTTGGCCGCCGCGGTGGGCGGCGCGCGCAACATGCTGGCGCCGGTGATGGCCTCCTCCGGCACCACCATCGCCGCTTTCCTGCCGCTGTTTTTGGTGACCGGCATTGTCGGCAGCATTGTCGCCACCATTCCGACGGTGGTGGTGTGCGTGATTTTGGCGTCGCTGGTGGAATGTTTTTTAATTCTGCCCGGCCACTTGCACCACACGCTGCGCAAACCGCCGCGCACAGCCGCGGTGGCCGCTTTCGCCGGCCTGCGCCGGCGGCTGGACGCCGCGTTTCAATATTTCCGCGAGCGTCTGTTCCGGCCGCTGGTGACGGCGGCGGTGGCCAACCCGTGGTCCACCGTCACCTTCAACATCGCAATGATTGCATTGGCCGCCGGGCTGGTGGCCGGCGGGCTGGTGAAGTTTGAGTTTTTCCCGGCGCCCGAAGGCCGGGTGGTGAGCGCGGCGGTGGGCTTTGTCCCCGGCACGCCGCGCGCGGTGGTCGCCGATTACCTGGTTTACATGAAACAAACGCTGGACGAGGTGGAGCGCGACCTCGGCGGCGGCAAGCAACTGGTGCACGTGGCATTAATCCGCGAAGGCGCCACCACCACTTTCGACGACGATGAGCAATCGGTCGGCAGCGAACAAACCGGCGAAGTGTGGGTGGAGTTGACTTCGCCGGACAGCCGCGCCGTGCGCAACCAGGAAATCTTGGATGAATGGACCGCGCGCTTGATTGAGGCGCCGGGGCTGGAG
>RKSH01000030.1 GCA_007570945.1 Gammaproteobacteria bacterium
ATGCCGGTGGCGGCGCGGAAGTCATCCAGCGTGGTCTCGCCGATGTAGGTGTCCCAGTTGTAGAAGTTGAGTTTCTTCTCCTCGGCCGCGAGCGCAGGCCCAAAGCGCAGCCCGGCGGCCGCAACGCCGGTCGCCGACAACGCGGCGAGAAACGCGCGCCGCCCGCGGTTGGCAGGATTGAGTTTTTTGATGCTGTTCATCGTTGCCCCTCCTCTTGGTGTTCAGGGTGTTTAAGTGTGTGACAAGGTGCAGTATCGCCCGCCGCCGGGTGGAAAATCAAGGAGCGATGGCGCGTCGAAGTTCCGCCGCATCAAGCAACGGCCGCCCGGCCCGGGCGGCGAGGGCGGCGGCCTGGGCAACCAAGGCGGCGTTGTCCGGGGCCTGATGGTTGTTTTCAAAGCCGACGCGCATGTCGCCGCCGGCGGTGATGACCTGTTTTGCGGTGGGGTGCTCGGCGTCGTTGAAAGCACAGGCCATCCAGCGGTGGTTTGTTTCGCCGGTCGCGTTTAATGCCCGGCGGAAATCCGGGAGTTCGGCCGGGTCCGGCTGGCGGTTGATGACAAATAAAAAACTGTGCACGCCGCCCGGGATGAGCCCCCGGTCGCGTAGCGCAAAAAAATTTTCCAATTCCGTCGGCCGATAAAGAATGAACTGCATCCACACGCCGCGTGCGTGCTGCTCGGAGAGAAATTTTCCGACCTCCTCTTCCGAGGCGCCGCCCTCGCCCCCGGGGAAAAATTCGCGCAAGGCGAGGGAAAAGGCTTCGGGCCCGGTTGCGGTGACGCTGTCCATCTGTTCGCGCAGTGAAAATTTTCCCGCCGACTCGGTGGTGGTTTGGATCAGCATTGCGTCGCCGACGGCATCGCGGATGGCGGCGATGGCGCGGGCGTAATGCCTCGGGTGCAGCGAATGCCGCGCGTTTTCGTCGCGCACGTGCAAGTGCAGCATGGCGGCCCCGGCGCGCAGGCATTGTTCGGCGTCGCGCGCCAGTTGCGCCGGGGTGAGGGGCAGGCACGGATGGTCGGCGCGGGTTTTGTGCGCGCCGTTGGGGGCGGCGGCGATAAGAACTTTTGCGCCGCGCCGGTTCACGCCACGGTGTTCAGCGCATCAAAAATGGCGGCGACGGTGCGCGCGGCCAAATCCCCGCACTGCGACTCGCTGATGATGTAGGGCGGTGCAATAATGATGGCGTCGCCGTTGCGGCCGTCGGCGCAGCCGTTTGCCGGATAGCACAGCATGCCGCGCTCCATGGCGCACCGCTGGACGATGCCGGTGAGTTGGCCGGCCGGGGTGAATGGTTGCTTGGCGGTTTTGTCGCGCACCAACTCAATGCCGATAAACAGGCCGCGCCCGCGGATGTCGCCGACGCTTGGATGGTCGCCGAGTTCATGCCGGAAAATTTCGCCGAGCAGCGCGCCGCGCCGGCGCGCCCGGGCGATGAGGCTGTCGCGCTCCACCACTTCATGCACGGCCAACGCAGCGGCGGCGGCCAGGGGATGGCACAGGTAGGTGTGGCCGTGCCCAAGCATGCCGCTGCCGTTGGTGATGGCGTCGATAATTTTGCCGTCGGCGAGCACCGCGCCGATGGGGGCGTAACCGCCGCCGAGGGCTTTGGCCAGGCAGACCAGGTCGGGGACGATGCCCTCAATGGTGAACGCAAAGCGTTGTCCGCAACGGCCCATGCCGCACATGATTTCGTCGGCAATCAAAAGCACGCCATAGCGGTCGCACACTTTGCGCACTTCGCGGAAGTAGGCTGCCGGCGCCGTGACCGCGCCCAAACTCGCGCCGGAGACGGTCTCGGCAATGAAGGCGGCCACGCTGTCGGCGCCGCAACGTTCAATGGTTGCGGCCAGTTCGGCGGCCAGGCGTTTGGCGTACTGCTCCTCGCCCTCACCTTCGCCCCGGTGGCGGTAGCCGTAAGCCGGTGACACCGCCTCGGCCGGCAACAGCATGGGGCGGTACATTTCGCGCCGCGCTTCATGGTGGCCCACCGAAAGCGCGGCCAGAGTTGCGCCGTGGTAACTCTGCCGGCGGGCGATAAATTTGACGCGCTTGGGTTCACCGCGCTCGACAAAAAACTGCCGGGCAATTTTCATCGCCGCCTCCACCGCCTCCGAGCCGCCGGAAACGAACAGGGCGTGGTTTAAATTTCCCGGCGCCGCGCCGCACAGTTTGGCGGCCAATGTTTCGGCCGCCTCGCTGGTGAAGAAAGCGTTGTGGGCGAAGGCGAGTTTGCGCAGTTGCGCGTCCATTGCGGCCAGCACATCCGGGTGCTGGTGGCCGAGGCACGAGACCACCGCGCCGCTTGAGCCGTCCAGGTATTTTTTGCCGTCGCGCCCGATGAGGAAGACGCCCTCACCGCCCGCGGCAAACGGCGGCGGCCGGCGCAGGTTGCGGTGGATGAGCGCGCCGCGGTCAGACATTCAGCAGCAGAAATTCCCGCTCCCAGGAACTAATCACGCCGAAGAAAGTTTCATACTCGCGCTCTTTCACCGCGCTGTAGGCGCGGACAAAACGCTCGCCCAGAATTTCGCCGAGGGCGTCGCAACCACGCAACCGGGTGATGGCCTCCTCCACGCCGCGCGGCAACTGGTAAGGCAAGTCGTAGGCGCTGCCGGCCAGCGGCGGTTGCGGCTCCAGTTTTTCGCGCATGCCCAGGTAGCCGCAGGCCAGGGAGGCGGCGATGGCGATGTAGGGGTTGGCGTCGGCGCCGGCGACGCGGTTCTCCACCCGCCGCGCTTGCGCATCGGAGACCGGCACCCGCAAACCCACGGTGCGGTTGTCGTAGCCCCACTGCGCATTAATCGGCGCCGACAGGTAACGGCCGAGGCGGCGGTAGGAGTTGACGTTCGGCGCGAACAGCAGCATCGCCTGCGGCAGGTATTTCTGCAGGCCGCCGATGAAGTGGCGGAACAGCGGCGACTCGGCGCCGTCGGCGGCGCTGAACACGTTGCCGCCATCGTCGGCGCTGACCACGCTCTGGTGAATGTGCATGGCGCTGCCCGGCTCGCCGGCCATGGGCTTGCTCATGAAAGTCGCGTACATTTTGTGGCGCAACGCGGCCTCGCGCACCGTGCGCTTGAACAGGAAAGACTGGTCGGCAAGTTCCAGCGGCTCGCCGTGCAACAGGTTCACCTCCATCTGCGCCGCGCCGCTCTCGTGCATCAGTGTGTCGATGTCCACATCCTGCGCCTCGCAGTAGTCGTAGATGTCCTCCCACAGCGGGTCAAACTCGTTCACCGCGTCCACGCTGAAGGCCTGGCGGCCGCTCTCGGCGCGGCCCGAACGGCCCAGCGGCGGCTCCAGCGGATAGTCGGCGTCGGTGTTGGGCTTGACCAGATAGAACTCCAGTTCCGGCGCCACCACCGGCCGCATGCCCAACTCGCCGAACCGCGCCACCACCCGGCGCAACACCGAGCGCGGCGCGATGTCCACCGGCGCACCGTCGGCGTAAAATGCGTCGTGAATCACCAGCGCGCTCGGATCCACCGCCCACGGAATGCGGCGGATGGTGGAGGCGTCGGGGCGCAACTCCACGTCAATCTCCGCCGCGTTTAGCAAGTCGGGGTATTTTTTCAGGTCGGGGCCCAGGCCGTCCACGGTCTGCACAAAAACCTCCTCCGGCAGGCGCAGGCCTTTTTCCTCCTGATATTTGCGCGCCGGCATTAATTTCCCCCGCGCCACGCCGGCCATGTCCGGCACCAGCGCCTCCACCTCGTCAATGTTCTGCTCCGACAGCCAGGCGTCAATTTTTTTCATTTTTCGCATTGGGGAATGGTAGCAAATCGGCTTTTTTTCTGCTATTTTTCTTCTTGTAAAAACTCACTCCCGGAGGCCGTCCAATGAATTTACTT
>RKSH01000115.1 GCA_007570945.1 Gammaproteobacteria bacterium
ACTTCGCCGCCCAGGCCGGCGCCCACAATGGCGCTGGTGGGGGTCAGCATCTCGGGCATGCCGGGGCCGCCCTTGGGGCCCTCGTAGCGGATGACGATGACGTCGCCTTTGGTGACGGCGCCTTGTTCCAGCGCGGCCAGCATGTCCTCCTCGCAGTCAAACACCCGCGCGCCGCCGGTGAAGCGGGTGCCCTCCTTGCCGGTGATTTTGGCCACGGCGCCGCCGGGGGCGAGGTTGCCGCGCAGGATTTGCAGGTGGCTGGTGGACTTGATGGGCGCGCTGAGCGGGGCAATCACATCCTGGCCGCCGGCCAGCGGCGCGGCGTCGGCGAGGTTTTCGGCGATGGTGCGGCCGGTGACGGTCATGCAGTCGCCGTGCAACATGCCTTCCGCCAGCAGCATTTTCATGACCGCCGGAATGCCGCCCACTTTGTGCAGGTCTTCCATCACGTATTTGCCGCTGGGTTTGAGGTCGGCGAGGTAGGGGGTGCGCGCGCTGATGTTCTGGAAGTCGTCCAGGGTGAGGGTGACGCCCACGGCGCGGGCCATGGCGATGAGGTGCAGCACCGCGTTGGTGGAGCCGCCGAGCACGCTGACCAACACCATGGCGTTATCAAAGGCCTCGCGGCTCATGATGTCGCGCGGGGTGATGTTGCGCTCCAGCAGCTCACGCACCGCGGCGCCGGCGCGGCGGCACTCCTCGGCTTTCAGCGGGTCGGTGGCCGGGGTGGAGGCGCTGCCGGGCAGCGACATGCCGAGGGCCTCAATGGCGCTGGCCATGGTGTTGGCGGTGTACATGCCGCCGCAGGCGCCGGCGCCGGGGCAGGCGTTGCGCACGATGTCGCGGCGGGCCTCGTCACTGATGCGCTTGCCGATGAACTCGCCGTAACTTTGGAACGCCGAGACGATGTCCAGCGGGCGGCCGTCGCGGCCGGCGCCGGGGCGGATGGTGCCGCCGTAGACCATCAGGCCGGGGCGGTTGACGCGGCCCATGGCCATGACGCAGCCGGGCATGTTCTTGTCGCAGCCGGGAATGGTGATGCACGCGTCATACCATTGCGCGGCGACCACCGTCTCAATGGAGTCGGCGATGAGGTCGCGCGACTGCAGCGAGTAACTCATGCCGGAGGTGCCCATGGAAATGCCGTCGCTGACGCCGATGGTGTTGAAGCGCAGGCCCACCATGCCGGCCTTGGTGACGCCCTCGCGCACATCAAAGGCGAGGTCGTTCAGGTGCATGTTGCAGGTGTTGCCCTCCCACCACACGCTGGCGATGCCCACCTGCGCCTTGTCCATGTCGGCCTCGCTGAGGCCGGCGCCGTACAGCATGGCCTGCGACGCCCCCTGTGAACGGGGCGCGGTGATGCGGCGGCTGACGGTGTTGAGATTTTTGGCCATGGGATGGCGGCGAGTATAGCACCGGCGGCGGTCACAGCCCCAACAGCGGCGGCAGCTCGCTGAGAGTGCGCAGTTCGGCGTGGGGCGGTTCGGGGAGGCGCTCTGGTTTCTGGCGGAAGCGGTTGACCCAGGCCACGTGAAAGCCGAAAGCGGCGGCGCCGGCGGCGTCCCAGGCGTTGGAGGATTGAAAACTGACCGCCGTGGCACTCACCTTGAGCCGGCGCACCGCCAGTTGGTAAACCCGCGGGTCGGGTTTGTAAACGCCGACCTCCTCCACCGACAAAACCGCGTCCACCAGGCCGGTGATGCCGCAGTGCCGCACCGCCGACTCCAACATGGCCGGCGCGCCGTTGGACAGAATCGCGGTGCGCATGCCCGCCTCCTTCAGCGCGCCCAACACCGCCGGCACTTCGCCATAGCAGTCCAGCACTCGATAGGCGCCGAGCAGGTCGTCGCGCAGGGCGCCGTCGTCCACGCCGTGCACATCAAGCGCGTAATCCAGCGCATCGGCGGTCACTTGCATGAAGTCACGGTGCCGCCCCATCAGGCTGCGCAGCCAGGTGTATTCCAGCTGCTTGGCGCGCCACAATGCAGACACGGCATCGGCGCAGCCGCCAAGCCGCTTTGCATGGCGCGCCACCGCCGAGTGCACATCAAACAACGTGCCGTAGGCGTCGAAGACGCACGCTGAGATGCCGGTGAACACCGCCTAATCGCCGGGCGGCGGGATGGAATAGGTGGAGGTGATGTGCGCCACCATGTCGCCGCCGGCATCGCCGTCACTGTAGACCTTGACCTCGCCGACCACCAGCCGTTTGCCTTTTTTGATGAGCGCGGCGTGGGCGGTGAGGTCGCCGGGCGGGGGGCGCTTGAGAAAGTTCACATTCAAGCTGGTGGTCACCGCCAGGTCCACCCGCCCGATGCCGCTCAGCACCGCGGCATACATGGCGTAATCGCCGAGTCCCATGATTAGCGGTCCGCTGACCGTGCCGCCGGGGCGCAAAGCGGTGTGGTCGCAGGCGGCGCGCGCCACGGCGTAGCCGTCCTCCAGATGCGAGACGCTGAATCCTTGGTTCACCGCCCACAGAATTTCGGCGCGGGTGAGCTCCATCATTTCCTCCACGGTGATTTTTGCCGGGCCGCGCGCTGTCATAACACCGCCGATTATAACCCGCCACCGCCGCTTGATTTGGCCGCGCCGCCGTGTCAATTTATTCTCCCCAGACCAACGTCCGCCAGCGGCGGGGAGGATGCGGTTGTGGATGTTTTTAATGAGGCCGACCAGTTGCGCCAGGTGCCGATGCTGTCCAAACTGGACCCGTCCAAACTTAAACTGCTGGCTTTCACCAGCGAGGCGCTTGCCTACAAAGACGGCGATTATTTGTTCCGCGCCGGCGAGCCGTCGGACAGCGCATATGTGATTCTGGACGGCGAGGTGGACATTCTCGCGCAAACCGAAAGCGGCGAGGAGGTGGCGGTGCTGACCCGCGGCCGCGACGAGTTGATCGGCGAGATGGCGGTGCTCAGCAACGCGCCGCGCTCGGCCACCCTGAAGGCGCGCGGCGAGGTTAAGACGCTGCGCATCGACAACGACACTTTTCTCAAACTCATCACCGAAAGCCCGGCGGTGGCGCTGGATGTGATGCGCCAGTTAAGCGGCAAATTGGCCGAGGCGCACGAGCAGTTGGAGGCGCTGGAAAACCGCGTGCGCAAGCTGCGGCGCGGCGCCGGGAACTCGTGAACCCGGCGCGGTTTGTCCGGTTGTGGAAGCGTTGCGCGCCGCAGGCGGCGGCCGCTGATGGCGAAAAAATTTTCGCCGACATAAAAAAACAATACACCGCCGCCGGCCGCCACTACCACACACTGGCGCACATCGCCCACTGCCTCGGCTGGTTTGACCGCGCGCATGAAAAAATGCAAAACCCGGACGCGGTGGAGGCGGCGTTGTGGTTTCACGATGTGGTTTACGACGCGCGCGCCGCCGGCAACGAGGAAAAAAGCGCCGCCTGGTTCGCCGCCCGCGCCGGGGGAACCCCGCCGGCGTTTGCCGCGCGGGTGAGAAAATTAATCATGGACACCATGCATTGCGCGCCGCCGGACGAGGGTGACGGCGACGGCCGCATAGTGGCCGACATTGACTTGTCCAGCCTCGGTCTGCCGTGGCCGGAGTTTCACCATGACTCGTGCAACGTGCGCCGCGAATACCCGCACCTGGACGACGCGACGTTTGCCCGCAAGCAGGCGAAGTTTTTGCGCTTTCTTTTGCAGCGCGAATTTTTATACGGCACACAATTTTTCCGCGACAAACTGGAATCGCGGGCGCGGCAAAACATCGCGCGCCACCTGTCCGGGCTGGACCACCCGGAGAAAATGTTTGTGCCGTGCGCGAATTAGTTCCGCGTGCCGGGATTGTCGCACGCAACGCCATAACACCTTGATTATTAG
>RKSH01000171.1 GCA_007570945.1 Gammaproteobacteria bacterium
GCGGCGCGCCAACGGCGCCTACACGTATTTTGCGCCGGACATCGCCTACCACCTGGACAAAGTGCGGCGCGGCTGCAAAAACATGATCAACATTCTCGGCGCCGACCACCACGGTTACATTGAACGCGTGCGCGCCGCGCTCAGCGCCGCCGGCTGCGGCGAACACCGCCTTGACGCGCTGTTTTTGCAGCAGGTGAATCTCATCAACGGAGGAAAAAAACTGCAGATGTCCACCCGCCGCGGCGAGTTTGTGCCGTTGCGCGCGTTGTGCGAAGAGGTGGGCGTGGACGCGGCGCGGTTTTTTTACCTGCTGCGCAAGCCGGCGCAGAAAATGAATTTTGACCTGGCGCTGGCGCGCGCGCAAAGCAGCGACAACCCGGTTTACTACGTGCAATACGCGCACGCGCGAATTTGCAGTGTGCTGGCAAAAGCCGCGGCGGAAAGCGGCGGGGCCGGGGTTTTTGCCGGCGCCGACTACGCGTTGCTGCAACTGGATGCGGAAAGCGATTTGCTCGGCGCGCTGCTGCGTTATCCGGAAACCGTCACCACCGCCGCGCGCCAGCGCGAGCTGCATCAAATCGCGTATTATCTGCGCGAGGTGGCAAATCATTTTCATGTTTACTACGGCCGTTGCCGCTTCATTGAAGAGCGGCCGCCGTTGCGCGCCGCGCGCTTGGCGCTCATCGACGCAACGCGCATCGTGATATCCAACGGCCTCGGCCTGCTCGGCGTGTCGGCGCCGGAAAAAATGTAATGCCGCGCAGAAGAAAATCCCGCCCGACCGGTGAGAAGCGCGGCGGCGGCTCCGCACTCGGCATGCTGTTCACCGGCATGGTGGTCGGCGCCCTCGGCGCATCGCTGTATTTCGGCCTCAGCGATGCGCGCTCGCCCATCGGCCCCGGCATCCGCGATTTTTTGAGCGACGCCGGCAAAAAAGAATCGGCATCGCCGCCGCCGCCCGCACCCACTCCGCCGGCCGCCGAAAAACCGCAGTTTGATTTCTACACCATCCTGCCGGAGATTGAACAAGTGCTGCCGGAAGGCGCCGAGGAGGGACGGCAAAGGCCGGCCGTGCTTGCGCCGCCGGTGGAAAAACCGCCGCTGCAGCCGGCGCCAAACACCGCCGCAAAAAAACCGCTCATCCTCAAGCCCGAACCCGAACCCGCCGCCGGGCCGGCGGTTTACATGCTGCAGGCTGCATCGTTTCCGTCACAAAAAGACGCCGAAGGCATGCGCGCGCGGCTGGCGTTGGCCGGCGTGGACGCGGTGGTGCAGAAAGTCACCATTGAAGGCCGCGGCACGTTTTACCGGGTGCGGCTGGGGCCGTTTCGGGAACTGCCGCAACTGCGCAAGGCCAACCGCCGACTGCAGGAGCTCGGCATCCGCGCGATGAAACTTAAAGTGACGCCGCGCCGGGGATGAGCGGCCGCACCCAGCGCAAGTCTCCGGCCATCATTGTGACTCCCGGCGAGCCGGCCGGCGTGGGTCCCGACCTGGCGGTGGAGCTTGCGCAGCGCGAGTTTGGCGGTTGTCTGTCGGTGGCCGCGGATCCGCAACTGCTGCTGCGACGTGCGAAGTTGCGCGGCCGGCCCTTGGCGGTGCGCGAGTGGGATGGCGCGCCGCACCGCGCCGGCACGTTGCAGGTTGTGGCGGTGGAGCTTGCGGCGCGCGAGAAGTGCGGCGTTCCCGACCCGGCGAATGTCGGTTATGCGCTCGGCGCGGTGGACCGCGCGGTGGACTTGTGCCTCGGCGGCGAGTTTGACGCGATGGTCACCGGGCCCTTGCACAAGGAAATTATCAACCGCGCCGGCCGCGATTTCAGCGGCCACACCGAATACATCGCCGACCGCTGCGGCGCGCCGCTGCCGGTGATGCTGTTGTGCGGCAGTTTCCGCGTCGCACTCGCGACCACGCACCTGCCGCTGCGGGAAGTCGCCGCCGCGCTTGGCATCGGGCGGTTGTGCGACATCATTTGCATTCTGCACCGTGAGTTGCGCGCAAAGTTCGGCATCGCGCGGCCGCGCATCGGCGTGTGCGGACTCAACCCCCACGCCGGCGAAGGCGGCCGCTTCGGCGACGAGGAGCGCACGGTCATTAGCCCGGCGGTACAGGCAATGGCCGGGCGCGGCATCGCCGTGCATGGGCCGCTGCCGGCCGACACCGCGTTCACCCCGGCGCGCTTGGCCGCCGCCGACGTAACATTGGCGATGTTTCACGACCAGGGGTTGCCGGTACTTAAGTACGCCGACTTCGGCCGCGCCGCCAATGTGACCCTCGGCCTGCCCATCATCCGCACTTCGGTGGACCACGGCACCGCGCTGGACCTCGCCGGCGGCGCTGGCATCGACGATGGCGGCATGCGCGCGGCGGTGGACACCGCCGTTGCCATGGCGCGGGCCGTGCGTTGACCGCGGCGCCGCAGCCGCGCCCACGGCGGCGTTTCGGCCAGCACTTTCTGCACGACCGCGCGGTGCTGCAGCGAGTCGTGGACCACATCGCCCCGCGCCGGGATGATGCGCTGGTGGAGATTGGCCCGGGGCGCGGAGCGTTGACCGCAATGCTTGCGCCGCTGGTGGCGAGGCTGGATGCGGTGGAGGTGGACCGTGACTTGGTGGACTTTTTGCGCGCCGCCCAAAACCAGTCCGCGCAAGTGGTGGTTCACCATGCCGATGCGCTGCGCTTTGACTACGATGCGCTGGCCGCCGAGCGCGGAGCGTTGCGCGTGGTGGGCAACCTGCCGTACAACATCGCGACGCCGCTGCTGTTCAGCTGCGCGCGGCTGCGCTGCCTGCGCGACATGGTTTTTATGGTGCAGTTTGAAGTGGCGCGGCGTTTGTGCGCGGCGCCGGGCGATGCCGATTACGGGCGGCTGACGGTGATGTTCGGCCTGCGCTGCGAGGCGGAACCGCTGTTCACCGTCGGCCCCGGTGCGTTCACGCCGCCGCCAAAGGTGAAGTCCACGCTCATCAAAGCGCGGCCGCGCGCAACGCCCGCGGCCGAGGTGCGGGATGATGCGGTGTTCGCCGAGGTGGTGCGGCGCGCGTTTTCAGCGCGGCGAAAAACTTTGCGCCGCGCGCTGGCCGGGATGTGCGGCGCGGCGGAGTTTGCGGCGGCGGCGGTGGACGGCGCGCGCCGCGCCGGGGAGTTGACCATCACCGACTTCGCCGCGCTCGCCAACGCCGCCGGGCGGCTATAATGCGCGGCGGTGCGCGCGCTGAGAAATCTTTTGCTATTGGTGATGGCGGCGGCCGCCGCCGCCGGCCTCGCCGTCGATGCGCGCGGCGGCTACTTTGACTGTACCGTGGTCTACGACGAGTTCCACAGCCTGATGAACAAACGTTTTTTGCGCGAGCCGGATTTGTATGTGCCGGTGGCCGAGGAGCGGTTCACGCGCGACGAGTTTCTGGCCGCGCAAAAGGGAATTTTTTCTTTCGGCCCCGGCCGCCCGCCCCTGGGCGTCGCCGTGGTCGCCACCAACCGCAACACGCGCGGAAAACTGCTGCTGGATTGGGAACAGCCGGAGGTGGACGGCGCGCGGCCGCTGGTGATTGCCGGCGCGGTGTTGTACGGCCGCGTGGACGACGGCTACGCGCCACGCCGACTCGCGCCGATTCGCATCAAGCCCGGCTTTGCGCTTGACCTTGACAGCGGACGGCAGGTGGAGGCGGTGCGCGATGCGGCCGACGTTGTCAGCGCGCCCGACCCGGCGGCGGATGTGATTGTGGGAATGGACGGCGCGAATTTATATTTGCGCGCGGTGAACGGGGCGCGGTTGTGGTTTCCGCTGGAGTCCATGTGCCACCGGCTTAACTGAGGCAAGGACCGGCGCCGGCGGTTCACC
>RKSH01000201.1 GCA_007570945.1 Gammaproteobacteria bacterium
TTTGATTACGCCAACAACGCGCTGCTGTATCTGCCGCCCGGCCTGCCTGACCCGCGCCACCCGGATTTTTCCGCGCACATGATGGAGGCCGCATTGCGCGTGGTGGCGGCGGCGGGCGGGCGTACGTTTCTGCTGTTCACCAGCCACCGCGCGCTGAGCGAGGCGCGGCGGATGGCGGAGCGGAAAAAAATTCCCTGGCCGCTGCTGGTGCAGGGCGACGAGCCGCGCAACCACCTGCTGAAAAAATTCCGCGCCGCCGGCAACGCCGTGCTGATGGGCACCGCAAGTTTCTGGGAAGGCGTGGATGTGCGCGGCGATGCGCTGTCCTGCGTGGTGATTGACAAACTTCCATTCCCGCCGCCGGACAACCCGGTGCTGCAGGCGCGCTATGCAAAGATGGAGCGCGAAGGCCGCAACTGGTTCACCGAGTCCGCGCTGCCGCAGGCGGTTCTGACTCTGAAGCAGGGCGCCGGCCGGCTCATCCGCGATGACCGCGACCGCGGCGTGCTGGTGATTTGCGACCGCCGCCTGGGCGAAAAATCCTACGGCAAAATTTTCATGCAAAGTCTGCCGCCCATGCGCCGCACTGTCGACATCGCCGAAGTGCAAAAATTCTTCGCCGCCGCAAAGCCGTCATGAGCGCGCCGCTGATTCTCGCCCTGGACACCGCCGCCGAGTTGTGCAGCGTCGCCCTGTGGCGCGGCGGGCTGCTGGCGAGTCGCGATGCGCGCGCGAAAAACGCCCATTCGCGGCTGCTGCTGCCCATGGTGGAGGAGCTTTTGCGCGCGGCCGGCCTCACCCTCGCCGAGGTGGACGCGGTGGCGGTGGACGCGGGCCCCGGTTCCTTTGCCGGCGTCCGCATCGGCGTCGCCGCCGCCCATGGCCTGGTTATTGGCGCCGCCGGCGGGGCGCAACTGGTCACCGTTTCCAGCCTTAAAGCCCTGGCCCGTGCCGCCGATGCCGAGTGGGCGCTGCCGGCGGTGGACGCGCGCATGGGCGAGGTGCATTGGGCGCGCTGCCGGTGCGAAAATGGCCGGGTGGAGTTGCTGGGCGGTGAGTCGCTGGGCGCACCCGCCGCTCTCGGGGCGCTGGCTGGCGACGCCCGGCCGTGGGTCGGTGTCGGCAGCGGCTGGGATGCCCACAACAAAGCCTTGCATGCCGCCGCCGGCCGCGAAATTCCCTGGCTGCCCGGCCGCCTGCCGCACGCCGACCACATCGCCGCCCTGGCCGCGCACAAACTTGCACCGCCGGCGAAGTTGCGCGGCGGCGGTGAAAAGTGATATGGCCGCCGTCAACATTCACCGCCAGCCGGGGACTTTCGTCATGGACGCCGCCAATTGCGCCACGACACCGGCGGCTCTCATGGCGGCGGCGGTGTGTGGTAGGGTGCACGCCCGCCGGGAAATGTAAGCGATGAGATTCTTTTTTCGATCCGCCGTCACCTGTGCACTGTTGTTGGGCGCCGCCGGTGCGGTCTCCGCGCGGATGTATCAGGTGGAGATTCTTGTTTTTGCCCACATCGGCGGCGCGGTGGAGGAGGACGCCGGGCGGGTTGAGGTGGTGTGGGAGCGGCCGGGGGTTGCAGGCGAGGACGGCGCGGCCGGGGACGAGGCGGCGCCACAGGATGAAATTCAAATGTACCCGGGCAGCATTTTGCGGCCGCATGTGCGCGAGTTGGCGCAAAAAGATTCCTACCGCGTGCTGCGCTACATGAGTTGGGTGCAGCCGGCGGCGGCGAGGGAAAAAGTCGGCGCGGTTGACCTCAGCACACCGGGGCTGGCCGACATTGACCGTGAACCGGAACTCAGCGGCGCGGCGCATGTGTATGTCATCCAGCCTTACCTGCAGGCGGAACTGGACTTGCGCTACCGCGCCCTTGGTGATGGCGAGCAAAACCAGGTGCGCAGTGTGCATTCGGCTTACGGCTTATCGCTGCAAAAACACCGCGCCCACCGCATGCGCCAGCAGCGCCGCATTAAACTAAACGAGATTAACTACTACGACCACCCGCGCTTCGGCGTGCTGATGGTGGTCAGCCGTTTTGCGGCACCGGCGCCGGCAGAGGCTCCCGCGACTGCGCCAGAGTCCACAGCGCCGGCAACGCGCGCGCCAGCAGGCGGTTGACGCGCTCCGCGCCGTCGGCCAGGCGGCGGTGAATCTCGTCCATGGAAACGCCGCCGTCACCCTTGCCGGCCGCCGGGTTGACCACGATGTTCACCGCCGCCAGGCGCAACCCCAACTCGCGCGCCAGCGAGGCCTCCGGCATTGCGGTCATGCCCACCACCGCCGCGCCGTCCCTTTCCAGCCGCACAATTTCGGCGGCGCTTTCAAAGCGCGGCCCCTGCATCGCCGCATATGCGCCGCCGGTGACCACGGTGAGCTTGTTGTCGGCGGCGGCGCGGGCCAGGGCGTCGCGCATTTCGGCGTCGTAGGGTTCGGTGAAGTCCACATGCACCACGGCCTGGCCGTCGCCGGCAAAAAAAGTGTGCTCGCGCCCCCAGGTGTAATCCAGAATTTGGTCCGGCAACACCAGCGCCGACGGCCGGCAGTCGCCGCGAATGCCGCCCACCGCGGCGATGGTGACCAGCGCCGTCGCGCCGCACTCGCGCAGCGCCCATATGTTGGCGCGGTAGTTCACCTGGTGCGGCGGCAGATGGTGTTGCGGCCCGTGGCGCGCAAGAAACAGCAGCGGCGCGCCGCTCAACTCGCCGCGCAACAGCGGGCCGGAGGGGGGGCCGTAGGGCGTCGCGCATTGTTCGCTCGCGTCAACCCGCATGCCGTCCAGCGAATAGACGCCGCTGCCGCCAATCACGCCGATCATGTTCCGCCTCCGGCCGCGCGCGCGGCGGCGCCGAGGTTTTGTTCACCGTCCGGCGTTTGATTGGTTAACGCCCGGTGAAGTTCAGCGTCAAGAAAATAACCGCCGTCCACCGCGCTCACGCCGCGCGGATTTTTTTTGCGGCGGCGGAGAATCTCATCCACATCGCAATCTTTCACCGCCACCAGCGCGCCGTCGCGGCCCAGAAACTCGGCGGCCTGGCGCAACGCCTCCACCTCAAAGCGCGGATTTTGCGCCAGCGCAAAACAAAGCCCCCCATCGTCGCGCCGCAACCGCGCCGCCGCCGCGGCGCCGCAGACCACGATAATGTCGCCGATGCCGGCGCCTCTCATGCGCCGCGCAATGCCATGCACCGCCGCATCCGCGCCGTTGAGAATTACCCCGCGCACTTTCATTCCTGATGCCACTCGCGGTACCACTCCACGAATTCTTTCAGCCCTTCCTCCAGCGTGGTGCGCGGCACGCTTTTGAAGTCGCGCTCCAGACTTTCGGTGTCGGCCCAGGTGCGCTCAATGTCACCGGGCTGCATGGCGCGCATGTCCAGTCGCGCTTTTTTGCCCAGCAAGCGCTCCAAAATTTCAATGAAGCGCGTCAACTTCACCGGCGCGTTGCCGCCGATGTTGTAGATGCGCCACGGCGCCGCGCCGCGGTCGGGTTCGCCGTTCCAACCGCCGTCGGCGGCCGGCGGTTTTGATTCGGCGATGCGCATCATGTATTCCACGATGTCGTCCACATATGTGAAGTCGCGCTCCATCTCGCCGTGGTTGAACACCTGGATGGGGCGGCCGGCGAGAATGTCGCGGGTGAAACTGTAATAGGCCATGTCGGGCCGGCCCCACGGGCCGTAGACGGTGAAAAAACGCAGGCCGGTGCAGGGCAGGCCGTACAGGTGCGAGTACACATGCGCCTGCAACTCGTTGCACTTTTTGGTCGCGGCGTAAAGCGACAGCGGATGGTCAACGTTGCCGGCCGTGGAAAACGGCAGGCGGCGGTTTGCGCCGTAGACCGAACTTGAGGAGGCGAAAACCAGATGCCCCACATCGCCCCCGCGGCACATTTCCAGCAGCGCGTGGAAGCCGCGGACATTGGCGTTGATGTAGGCGTCCGGGTTTTGCAGCGAGTAGCGGACGCCGGGCTGGGCGGCGAGGTTGAACGCCACGTCAAAGCGCTTGGCGAAAATTTTTTGCAGCGCATCGCGGTCGCCGATGTCCACCGGGTAAAAATAAAACCGGCTGGAATTTTTCTCCCACGGCCGCATGACGCACAGGTGCTTCAGCCGCGCTTTTTTCAGTTGCGGGTCGTAATAGTCGTTGATGGTGTCCACGCCGATGATTTCGTGGCCGCCGTCGGTGACCAGCCGCTGCACCAGGTGCGCGCCGATGAATCCCGCGGCGCCGGTGACCAGAATTCTCATCGCCCCGGCGGCAACGCCGCCTTCACTTCGTCCGCCGTCGCCACCGCGGTGCCCACTTTGCCGACGACGATGGCGGCGGCGGCGTTGGCGGCCTCCAGAACCGCGCGGTCGTCGGCGCCGGCGGCGGCCAGGGTGGCGGCCACCGCGGCCACGGTGTCGCCGGCGCCGCTGACGTCAAAAACCTCGCGCGCCCGCGCCGGGCTGTGCAGCACGCCGCCGCCGGGGCGCACCATCATCATGCCGCGCTCGCTGAGGGTGACCAGGACGCCGCCGAAACCGTGCCGCTCAATTAACCCGGCGGCGGCTTTGGCGATGGCCTCGTCGTCGTCGCAGGCGCCGGCGGCCTGTTCCAACTCGCCCAGGTTCGGCGTCAGCAGGTCGGCGCCCTGGTAGCGCGAGAAGTCGCCGCCGCTGGGGTCCACCAATGTCAACTTGCCGGCGGCTTTGGCCTCGCCGAGCATCGCGCCCAACTCGCCGCGCCGGGCAAGGGCGCCTTTGCCGTAGTCGGAGAAGATAACGGCGTCTGCATCGGCGCACATGGCGCTGAATTTTTCGCGCCACCGGGAATGGGCGGTGGTTGCAGAGGCCAAACCGCCGGGCCCGGACTCAAAATCGGCGCGCAACAGTTGCTGGTTGCGGGCCACCAGGCGCAGTTTGACGGTGGTGGAGTCGAGAATGGCGGGAAGCGCATGCTTAATGCCGTGCCGGTGGACAGTGTCGCGCAGAATGCCGCCGCTTTCGTCGTCGCCGACGGCGCCCAACAGCAGGCTGCCGGCGCCGAGGGCGGTGACGTTGAGCGCCACATTGGCGGCGCCGCCGGCGCGGTTGGCGACATCAAAGACCCGCAGCACCGGCACCGGCGCCTCCGGCGAGATGCGCCTCACTTCGCCGAACCAGTAACGGTCCAGCATCACGTCGCCGGCGGTGAGGACGCTGACCGTGCCGGCCGCCGCATCGAGCATGTCGCGCGCGCTCATGCCGGCCGGCCGATGCCGTGGCAGGTGAAGCCGGCGGCGGAAAACATGGCCGGCCGGTACATGTTGCGGCCGTCAAACACCGCCCGTCCGCGCATCAAAGAGGCCATGCGCTTCACGTCGGGATTGTGAAAAACCTTCCACTCGGTCAGCACCAACAGCGCGTCGCAGCCGCTGAGCGCGGCGTAAGGGTCGTCATACAAACGCAAACCATCACCGAGAATTTTTTTCGCGTTTGCATTCGCCGCCGGGTCATGTGCCTGCACCTGCGCGCCGCGCGCCAGCAGGTGGCGCGCCAGCGCAATCGCCGGCGCCTCGCGCACATCGTCGGTGTTGGGTTTGAACGCCAGCCCCCACAGCGCAAAGCGCAGTTTTTTCCAGCCCTCGCCGCGGCCGCCGTCGTCCACATTAAAATGCGCGGCGATTTTTTTCGCCAGCAGGGTTTTTTGCGCGCGGTTCACATCGCTGACCGCGGCCAAAATGCGCGCCTCATAACCATGGCCGGCGGCGGTGCGGCGCAACGCCTGCACGTCTTTCGGCAGGCAGGAGCCGCCGTAGCCGCAACCGGGGTAGATGCAATGGTGGCCGATGCGGCGGTCGGCGCCGATGCCCTGGCGCACGTGCTCAATGTCGGCGCCGAGGATTTCGGCCAGCGCGGCCATTTCGTTGATGAACGAAATTTTGGTCGCCAGCATGGCGTTGGCGGCGTACTTGGTGAGTTCCGCCGAGCGCACATCCATCACCAACATGCGGCGGCGGCTGCGGTTGAACGGCGCGTACAGTTGTTCAAGAACTTGCCGGGCTTTGCCGCCGCCGCCCTCACCCTCGCCGTCGACGCCGATGATGATGCGGTCGGGCTTCATAAAATCCTCCACCGCCGCGCCTTCTTTCAGAAATTCCGGATTGGAAACCACCGAGAATTTGATTTCTTTGCCGCGCCGGCCGAGTTCCTCGGCCATCACCTCGCGCGCCCGGTGCACCGTGCCCACCGGCGCGGTGGATTTGTTGACCACCAATTTTTCCTCTGCCATGCAGGCGGCGATGGCGCGCGCGGCGGCGAGAACATGTCTGACATCGGCGGCGCCGTCCTCGTCCGGCGGCGTCGGGACGGCGATGAACAGAACTTCACCGTGCGCCGCGCTTTTTTTCAAATCATCGGTGAACGCCAGCCGGCCGGCCGCGGAGTTGTCGCGCACCAGTTGCTCAAGGCCGGGCTCGTAGATGGGAATGCCGCCGCCGCGCAGCAGTTCCACCTTGGCCGCGTCATTGTCCATGCACAAAACATGGTTGCCGGCGTCGGCCAGGCACGCGCCGGTGACAAGCCCGACGTAGCCGCTGCCGATGATGGTGATGCGCATGAATGTTTTTTTTAAGGGTGCGGCCGCGGAGTAAACCCCCGCCCGGAAAAGGCCCGGGCGGGAGTATACTTTGTTTTGCGCGCCTTAGTTTTCAGACGAGTCCTGCGACTCGTCCTCCACTTGCAGCAGCGCGCGGTTTTTTTCCACGATGACCGGGCCGATGCCGCTCACCCGCGACAGGTCGTCCACCGTTTCAAAGGGCCCGTATTCCTCCCGGTAGGACACGATGGCCGCCGCCAAGTGGGGGCCGACGCCGCTGAGTTCGGCGTCAAGCGTGCCGGCGTCGGCGGTGTTGATGTTCACCTGCGCATGCGCGCCGAAAGTGAACAACAATGCCGCCACCGGAAGCAGGGCAAACAGCAACCGCCGGCCCGCGCGCAGGCGGAACGGACGGCTCTGGGGTGAATGGAATCGCCGGCCGCGCCGGCGGGTGTGCTGTGTCGTCTTCATGACAGACCTCCGTGTTGGCTCCGTTGGGGGAAGCACTCTTGGATTGGTGAAACCGTTCGCGCTCCCTGCCTGTTGCAACAAGAAAAGGCGCGCTCCCGGCGCTTATTGCCGCCCACAAGAACGGCACAGGCGGGATTATCGGCGGGGGAATTTTGCCTGTCAAGGATTTTTTGGAATTTTTTTTCAAGCGCCGTTTTCGCCGCCAAGTCCGCCATTCCCCAGGTCAAACCACCATTCCGGTGACTGCAACCACCATTTTCGCACTCCAGAACACCGTTTCCGTACGCACAATGCCAGAAGCATTCCGGACTCTTGGCCTGCGGACAAAAGGAAGTCACATGCTGGCGCACCGCATCGGCTTCCGCGTACGCGGGTTCTCCCATGCGGTCTCCATGGCAATGGGGGAGGCGCACATGAGCGTCGTCGCCGCGCCCTGGCATCCTGGAAAAACCACGGACCCACGCGCTTGTAAAATAAGCGATGTCGGGTTATCTTTCACCCCTTGGAGGCAATGCAATCCCAAATAAAAACCCGCATTCTGGTCACCTCAGCCGGCGCCCCGCCCGGGACCAACATGATTCGGGCATTGAAGAAAATCCCCGGCGTGGAAATCATCGGCGCCGACGCTGACCCATGTGCGGCGGCGTTGTATTTGTATCCTGACCGGGCGGTGTCGCTGCCCCTCGTTTCGGATGAGGGGGAATATGTGGAAGCGCTTAAGGCGCTTATTCGCAAAGAGTCCATTGCCATTTTGGTCCCCGGCCTTGAGCCGGAAGTGTTGGCGGTGGCGCGGCGCCGGGAGGCATTGCTTTCCGCCGGCGCGCGGTTTTTGGTTCCGGCGGCGGCGACTTTGGAAAAAACCATTCTGGGTCGGGCCCGCCGGCATTGAGTTTAAAATCCACGCGCAAACAAAAAAGCCCATGCTGCTTGAAATCAATCCCCGCATGTGGGGGTATTCCCCGCTGGCGACCGAGTGCGGCGTCAACTTTCCGCGGGTCATGGCGGACTATCTTCTCGGGCGCCCGGTTAAAGAACGGCACGAGTATTCTCTTGACCGGGTGTTTATGCGGGGGTACCGCGACGTCGTGATGGGGAATTCCAGAATAGCGGGGGCGCCGAAATGAAACCGTTGCTGATTGGCGGCCGCGCCATTGGCCCCGGGTGTCCGCCATATGTTGTCGCCGAGTTGTCGGCCAACCATAACGGCAGTTTGGAGCGCGCCCTGCGCCTGGTTGAAGTCGCCTCGGCGGCCGGCGCAGACGCGGTGAAGTTGCAGACCTATCGGGCAGACACGCTTACCATTAAAAGTGATGCCGAAGAATTCCGGATAACCGAGGGGCTGTGGGCCGGAAAGACGCTGTATGAGTTGTATGAGTGGGCGCACATGCCATGGGAGTGGCATGAGCCGCTGTTTGCGCGTGCGCGGGAACTGGGCCTCGCCGTTTTCAGTTCACCTTTTGACTGCACGGCGGTGGAGCTTCTGGAGCGGTTGAACGCCCCGGCCTACAAAATCGCCTCGCTTGAATTGGTTGACCTGCCGCTCATCCGCTATGCCGCAGCCACCGGCAAACCGCTGATTCTTTCCACCGGCGCCGCGACCGCCGGGGAAATTCAGGAAGCGGTGGTCGCCGCGCGGGGCGCCGGATGCGGCGACCTGGCGTTGCTGCACTGTGTCAGCGCCTATCCGGCCGAGCCTGCGGAGTCCAACCTCAAAACCATCCCGGACATGGAGCGGCGCTTCCGTGTTCCCGTCGGTTTGTCCGACCACACCATGGACAACACCACCGCCATTGCCGCCATCGCCATTGGCGCCTGCATCATAGAAAAACATTTCACTCTGAGCCGTAATGATGGCGGCCCCGACGATAGTTTTTCCCTTGAGCCGGATGCGCTTAAGGACCTGTGCCGTGACGTGAAAACCATATGGAGCGCCCTGGGCAAAGTGAATTACAGTCCGCAACCCGGTGAGCGGAGTTCATTGCGCAACCGCCGCTCGTTGTATGCAGTGGCACAAATCTCCGCGGGAACAAAGTTCACCAAAGAAAACGTCCGCAGCATCCGCCCGGGCTATGGTTTGCCGCCCAAGTTCATGGACGAAATTCTTGGGAAGAAAGCAACCCGTGATATTGGCGAAGGCGATGCCTTGGAATGGGGGATGGTTGGGGATGACTGATAAGCGCCCTTCGGCCGGGTATAATAACCCCCGCAAAGCGTAGGCAATCCCCCCGGTGAAACTGAAAAATCTGCCCTTGCTCCTGTTCCCTTTCCGTCGGCCGGGGCGGCGCTATGGGTATGTGGTGGCCGGCACGGAGTGCGGCGGGGTGCGCATTGCGCGGTGGCTGCATCCGAGGGAGCAGCCGAAGAGGCTGACGGCGGCGGTGGCGGAGGAATATAAAAAATACATTGCGGCCGGGGATTTCTGCATTGACATCGGCGCGCACAGCGGCGACTCCACTCTGCCCATGGCGGTGGCCGCCGGCAGGACGGGCCTGGTGCTCGCGCTGGAGCCAAATCCGTTTGTTTATCCGGCGCTGGAAAAGAATGCGCGGATGAACCGCGGCCTGGTCAACATCCACCCGGTGATGGCCGCGGCCGCGGCGGCGGATGCGCCGCTGTTGTTCAACTACTCCGACGCCGGTTTCTGCAACGGCGGCGGCCATGCGAAAATCAACGCCGCGCGGCACGGTCATTTTTACCCGCTGGAAGTGCACGGCATTGACCTCGCCGCCGAGTTGCGCGAGTCCTTTGCCGGTGAACTTGCGCGGCTCAAATTCATCAAGGTGGACACCGAAGGCGGCGATTTGTTTGTGCTGCAGTCCCTGGCCGAAATTATTGAGCGCCGCCGCCCGCACATCCTCGCTGAAGTTTACAAGCACACTTCGCCCGATTACCGGCGGCGCCTGCTGCGGTTTTTGCAATCCAGAGGCTACACGGTTTACAAAACCGGCGGCGATGCGCAACTGAAAGGGGAAACGCTCGGCGCGGGCGATATGATGCGGTGGGGGCATTATGATGTGTTTTGCACGTGCGAGGAGCGGAGCGCCGCGTAGACTTTATTTCGCCCCGACGGTTTTTTCGTACAGCGACGGCGCCAGGTTGTTCGGGTCGTATTTTTGCCTGAGTTTGCGGGCGGCGGCGGCGTTGTAGATTTTTGCAAACTCATCCGGCGAAAGGAAAGTGGAGGAGTAGAGCATTTTGATTCCGGACAGCGCGAAGCATTTTTCGTCGAGCAGGCGCGTGTAGTGAAAGTCCACATCGGCCCTCGGCCGCTCGGTGAGGCAGTAGCAGCCGACATTGAACAACAACTCGCCGACGGCAACCGGGTAGCAAGTGGCGGCGGTTTGCGGGCGGATGGGCAGGGCCACCCACGGCTGGCCCTGCAGGTCCACATTGCGCAGGGCGAAGCGGATGAATTCCTCGGCGTGCCGCCACGGCACCTCCCAGTCCTGAATTAATTTTTCGCGGCGGGTGTCGGGTTTGATGCCGAGGATTTTTTGCGCGCGGTTTTTGTACAGCGTGTAGCGGTTGTAAAACGCCGAGCTGCGCATCGCCCGCGGCGCGTATTTGCGGAACAGCCGGTAAACGCCGCCGGCCGGCACATTCCAGAACCAGTCCGGGTCGTAGCGAAAAATGTAATCCTCGGTTCTAAGGTCAAAGGCCGCGTCGCCGCGCAATTTTTTGTAATAAATCTCACGGTGAATGTCCACGGTCCCGCCCCCGCCGTCGCTAAAAACGCCGCGGGTCAGGTAAAACTCTTCGGCCGAATAAAACAGCCCCTCGAGAAAATCCTGCCTGCCGTTGTCCGCCGCCTCCCGCATCGCGTCCAGATAGGACGCCGCATCGCGGTGGCGGGTGTTGGTGACGCGCACCCGCGCGGTTGCCGGGATGAGGCGGATTTTTGCGCGCAGGATGTAGCCGAGGGTGCCGTAGGA
>RKSH01000121.1 GCA_007570945.1 Gammaproteobacteria bacterium
TTATGTTTGTATTTCTCGTGTGCGGTGGTTTGTTTCCGTGCGTTTTCGGTGTGGTGAATCTGCGGAGGGTGTTGTGATGCGGAGTCGGCGATTTTTTGCGCGGCTGTTGGGGGTGGGGCGGCCGTGGGAAGTGCGCGAGGTGGTGTTGTGCGAAGACGACGCTGATGCGCCCGGTTGGCGCGGCTTGGCGGCGCGAGGCGGGCGGGGAGTCGGCGCCGCGGGTGCTCTGCGTCGATGAGACCTCATTCAAGCGCGGGCATGAATACATCACGGTGGCGGCGGATGCCAAGCGCGGCGTGGTGGTGTATGTCGCCGACGGGCGCGATAAGTCGGCGCCCTGGGGCTGAGGTGGAGGGATGTTTTCGCCGGCCTCCGAATCATGGAGGCCGAGGTGCTGGAGGCGATTCAGTCGCGGTAAAGCGCGCGCAACACGCCGCCGACCAGCGCATAACTGAGGGCGAACACCATGCCGAGAAAGCCGATGACAGCCAGCACTCCGGACCAGCCGGATTGCTCCACCCACGCCACGACGAGGTGCATCAGCGCGCCGAGGCCGCCGAGCGCGACCGCGCAGACGACAGCGGCTGGCGTTAATTCGCGCCACGGCGTTTTGTGCCGGATGGAGTCCACGGCCATGCCGGCCAACAAGACCGCATAGACGCTGCCGAGCCAGAACCAGATGAATACCATGGGGAAAGCATAGCATGCCCGGTGACCTGAGAATCGGCATCCGCCTGGACGCCAACGGAAAGGGATTCGTCGGCGAGATGCGCCTGGCGCGCCGCGAGTTGGACAAACTCGCCGGCGGCACGCGCAATGCCGGCAAGCTGTGTTGCTAAGCGGAAACCCGCCGCATCCACCATAGCGCGGCGCCGAGGAAAACCGCGGCCGGGGCCAGCGCGCCGATGGCGGGGGGAAGGCCGTAGAGCAGGACCGCGTAGCCGAAGCCGCGGCCGGCGATGTAGAAAACGAGGGCGGTGAGGGTGCCGCTGAGCATGCCGCGCTCCACCGCCGCGCTTCGGGGGTGGGTGAACACGCAGGGGATGGCGAGGAACAGCATCACCGCCGCGGTCGCCGGCAGCAGCAGTTTGCTCCACCACGCAAGTTCAAATTCGGCGGTGCGCTGGCCGTTGTCGCGCAGGTGGCGGATGTGGCGGTGAAGGTCCGGCAACGGCAACTGCGCCGGGCGCGTCTGCCAGGCGGTGAACAGATGCGGCGGCGGCGAAAATGTCCACGGCAACATGGCATGGCGCGTGGTTTGCGGCGCGCCACCGAGGGCGCCGAGGGCGGTGCGGGTTGCCTCCTGCAGTTGCCAGTTGCCGGCATGGTGCACCGCCCGCGCGGCGTGCACCACGTGGCTGAGCGCGCGCGCGCCGCCGCCGCCGGAGATGGTGAACACTTTAACCTCGCGCAGCGAATTGTCCGGCAGAACCTCACCGATGTGCACGAACTGCATGCCGTCGCGCAACCAGATTGCCTCGCCGTTGCCGCGCACTTCACGGTGCAGTGCGGCGGCGCGTACGCGCTCGGCCAGGCGCTCGGTTTGCGGCGCCACCACCTCCCCCACCATCACCGCCGCCGCCGCCAGCGGCGCGCCGGCCAGCAGCACGGTGGCGGTGATGCGCGGCAGGGAACGGCCGGCGGCGCGCATCGCCGACAACTCGGAAGTGGCCGCCAATTGCCCCAGGCCCAGCACCGCGCCCAACAACAGCGCCATGGGGAACAGCGCGGTGGCGAAACCCGGCAGGCTGAGCAGCGCAAATCGCGCCATCACCATGCGACAGGAACGCCCCGTGCAACAGCCACAACAGTCCCGGCGCCGCCCTGCCGCGCACCAGGTCCAGTGTGGCGGCCCCGGCGTTGGCGTAAACAAAAAACACCGCCAATGCGCCGAGCCACGCCGCCGCGCCGTCACCGCCGCCGCGCCCGGCGCGGGCATGGCCCAGGGCGAATGCAAACAGCAGCAGCGCCGGCAGCATCGCCGCCTTGAACCACCGCCCGTGCCACTCGGCGGCGGCGGCCGGGTCCTGGTTGCGCTGCCGCCAAACTTCACCCGCCGGCCAGGCGCCAGCGCCGAGGGCCCGGGCGGCCGCCTGCACGCCGCCGCCGGAGTCGCCCGGCCGCTCGGGAATGCGCATGCGGTACTCGGCAAAACGCAGCACGCGCACCGCGGCCGGCGCCGCGCCCCAGCCGTCGCTTTCCACGCGCACACCGTTTTCCAGCACCAATTGCCGCGCGCCGTCATCGGCAAAGCGGGTGGCGGCGCGCTCGGCCAGCACCACGCCCTCGGCCTCGGCCGATTGGTGGAACAGAAAAATGTTGCGGAAGCCGCCGCCCTCGCCGTGCGATTCCACAAAGTACAGCTTGCGCCCGCCGTCCACCGGCACGAAAGTCGCCGGCGCGATGTCCTCCACCTCCAGACGCTCCTGGTAAAACTGCTTCAGCGCATGGCCATGGCGCGCCGCCAGCGGCGCCAGCGCAAGGGAAAAACACAGCACCACAACCGCCGCCACCGCGCCGAGCAGCGCCAGGGGCGGCAGCATCGCGTTGATGCTCATGCCGGCGGCGGCGTGGGCGGTGAGTTCGTTGTCGCGCCGCCAGCGGCCGGCCACCATCAGCGCCGCCAGGTACAGCGCCAGCGGCAGAATTAAATCGGCGTACGCGGCCAGTTTCAGCAGCAGCAGAAAAAACACGCCGCCGGCCGGCAGCGACCCGGCCGCCACCTGGCCGAGAAAGCCGAGGGAGCGCACGGTGAGAAAAATCAGCAGCAGCACCAGCGCCACGCCGAGCCACGCGCCCGCCACTTCGCGGAGCAGGGCGCGTTGCAGAATGTGCATGACGGTTTTGGCTGCGGGTGCGGGTGCGAATGGCGGTGGAAAGCGTTATCATAGCGCAACACCCCAACGGAGATTTTCATGAGAACTTATCTGGCAAGCACCGCCAAAACCTGCGACTGCGCGGTGGCGGCGGTGCATGAAGAGGGCCGCGGCGCGGTACTCGGCGCGGCGGCAAGGGCCTTGGACAAGGCCGCCGGCGGCGCGTTGCAACGCGCGCTCAGCAACGGCGCGGCGCCGCCCAAGGTGGGCGATGCGCTGCTGTTGCACACGCCCAAGCCGGTGGCGCTGGTCGGCGCCGGCAAAAAATCGGCAAGCCTCGGCGACGGTGACTACCGTAAAATTATTGCGGCGGCGGCCAGGGCGCTGCGAAAAACCTCGGCGGCCAAGGCGGCGTTTTACCTGGATGAGTTGGCGGTGACAGGCCGCAACAGCGAATGGAAAGCGGGCGCGGCGGTGGGCGCGGTGGAAAGCGAGTTCTACCGGTTTGATGAATTGAAAAGCAAGCCGCAGCCGCCTGGCCACCGCGTCAAAAGCATCGCGTGGATTGTACCCGACGCGGCGCGGCGCGCATTGGCGGCAAAGGGATTGAAAGCGGGCGCGGCGCTTGCCGAAGGGGCCAATCTGGCCCGCGACCTCGGCAATTTGCCGGGCAATGTGTGCACGCCGACCTACCTCGCCAAGCGCGCGCTGCAGATGCGCCGCAGCCACGGTTTGCAGGTGGCGGTTCTGGAAGAGAAGCGCATGGCCGCGCTTAAGATGGGCGCGCTGCTTTCGGTTTCACGCGGCAGCCGCGAGCCGGCGAAATTGATCGTGCTCAAGCACAACGGCGCGCGCGACCCCAAGGCGCCGCCGGCGGTGCTGGTGGGCAAGGGGTTGACGTTTGACGCCGGCGGCATCTCGCTGAAGCCGGCGGCCAACATGGACGAGATGAAATACGACATGTGCGGCGGCGCCGGCGTGTTCGGCGCCCTCGCCGCCTGCGCGCGGCTGCGACTTAAATTAAACGTGGTGGGCGTCATCCCCAGCAGCGAAAACCTTCCCGATGGCGCGGCCAACAAGCCCGGCGACATCGTCACCAGCATGTCCGGCCGCACCATTGAAATTCTCAACACCGACGCCGAAGGCCGGCTGATTTTGTGCGACGCGCTGACCTATGCCGCGCGCTTCAAGCCGGCGGTGGTGGTGGACATCGCCACCCTGACCGGCGCCTGCGTGGTCGCCCTCGGCGCGCCGGCCAGCGGCCTGTTCAGCAACAACCAAAAACTCGCCGCCCAATTAATCAAGAGCGGCGATGCCGCCGGCGACCGCGCCTGGCAACTGCCGCTGTGGGATGACTACGCCAGGCAACTGGACTCGCCGTTCGCCGACCTGGCCAACATCGGCGGCCGCACCGCCGGCGCCGTCACCGCCGCATGCTTTCTCGCCAAGTTCACCGGGGATTTTCGCTGGGCGCACCTTGACATCGCCGGCACCGCCTGGGGCGGCGCGCCGCGCAAACTGGCCAGCGGCCGGCCGGTGCCGTTGCTGGTGCAATTTTTGCGCGACTGCGCCGACGGCGCGCTGCGGGATTTTTTCTAAGCCGGCCATGACCGGGCGGGTGGATTTTTATATTGCCGCCGGCGCGCGGACCGAGGTGCTGGCCTGCCGCCTGGCCGAAAAGGCCTGGCGTCTGGGCCACCGCGTTTATGTGTACACCGCCGGCGAGGATGAAGCGCGGCGGCTGGACCAGCTGCTGTGGACTTTTTCCCAGGGCAGTTTTGTGCCGCACCGGCGCCTCGGCGCCGACCATCGCGACGGCGTCGACGGCGACCCGGTGGCCATCGGCCACGCCGAGCCGCAGGGTGAGGGCGGGCGCGAGGTGCTGATTAATTTGCAGGCCGCCGCCGCCGACTGGTTCGGCCGTTTCAACCGCGTCGCCGAGGTGGTGGGCGAGGGTGAGGCCCCCAAGGCGCGCGCGCGGGAACGTTACAAAAACTACAAAAACGACGGCGTGGAAGTGTTTGTCCACGAACTCTGACATGGCGCGCGAAAAAAAAACCGACACCGGCGCCCTCGACTCGCTGCTCTCCTCGGTGCGCCTGATTGGCGACGGCGAGGAAACCAAGGCCGCGCCCGAAGCGCCGCCGATGGAGAGGAAGAAAAAAAAACAGCGGGGGGGCGGCGCTGGCGTCGATTCCACGGCCGCCGCCGGCGCTGCTGATGTCGACTCCGCCGCTTCCGAAGTCGGCGTCACCGTTTCCAAGGATGACTCCACCGTTTCCGAGGTTGACGTCACCGCCACCGAAGTCGACGTCACCGTTTCCAAAGTCGAAACCACCAGCGCCGAAGCCGGCGCCGGCGCCGGCCCCATCCCGGTCCTGAACAAAATGGTCCGCGGCGCGCGGCCGCCGGGGGAGAGGCGCGGGGCGGCGGCGCATTTGGCGGAGACGGTGGC
>RKSH01000022.1 GCA_007570945.1 Gammaproteobacteria bacterium
GATGGCGACCGCCTGCAGGACAGCCGAATCCGGAATGGTTTCATAGTCGCAGGTTTGCAGTTCGGTGATTAATTCACCGTACTTTTCCGACAAATCAAAATTCTTGTCGGCATCGAAGGTTTTTGCAACCATGATTTCGAACAAAGAAAGCGGCTTCCCGCCCACATTGATGCGGGTGAAAATTTCCGTGGCCACATCAATCGGAGCATCCGAAATTCTGATAATCGGATACTGATAGCTTTGAATTCGCTCTTTATACGACTTCAATTTGTCGTAATAATCGCGCGGGTATTGTGCCAACATATCAAAATCACCATCCAGCAAATGGAGGATGCTGATATACGACATGTCCGCTTTCTTGCTTATGTCAGTGATAACGATTTGCTCGTCTTCACCGGCATCAAGGTCGACATAGATTTTGGAAAAATCGTCTACCTTGTTGCTGTCTGCTCTTGAAACTTCAGCGCCCTTAAAGCACGCAAACATGCTGGTCAGTCGTTGCTGACCATCCAGGACGTAATTTACGGACTCCCCATCTTCGGGCACTGGCAGTTCAATACCGCCCAGGTTCCGTACCGAACGCAACCGCTCTTTCGTTTTCCAAAAGATGAACGTGCCGATAGGATAGCCTTTGATAATGCTATCCATCAATGCGGCGGCCTTGGTGACCGACCACACAAAATCCCTCTGGAATTGAGGAATCTTTATCTGTCCCGACCCTATATCGGAAACAATGGCATTAAAGTCTACAGATGAAGTTTGCGGTAATTTCATGGCGTTTAAACCTCGTATATCTGGAAAGTTGATGGAAGTGTTCGGGTTAACTGGATTCCCGCTTTCGCGGGAATGGCGGTGTAGTCGCCGGCGGTTTCACCAACACCATTCGCTAAGCATACATCAACCGCTCGCCTTTCGGCTGCGGCACGGGGTCGCCGAATTCTTCGGCGGTGGCAATCCACAGTTCGATTGCCTGCATTGCGTTGTCGAGCGCATCCGCCGGCGAGTCGCCGTGCGCCATGCAGCCGGGCAATTCGGGAACCTCGGCGATAAACATCTGGTCGACATCGCTCCAGTATTGATGGTCGAAAATTTGTGCATTGCACTTCTCCAGCGGTTGATATTTTACCAAATCAGCCACCAATCAACGCCAAGATTTCTTCCACATTATACCGCTCCGGAATGTGATCATCGACCCGTTGGATGCTTTTATGGTAGAAGCGGTTGTCGGTGTTGTCGATGTTTTTGATAACCAGCGACAGCGTGATTTTGTCGCCAAATTCCGCCTTTATTTTGTTGACGACGGCGTAGGATGCGCAAAACTTCTGCGCAAAATTATCCACAAAAATTCGCCGCCCCTCGACCTCCTCGCGGCATTGCACAAAATCCCAGGCGATTTGCGGCGATTGGTAGATGAACATAACGAACACATCCCGCCCGCGTTTCAGCGAGCGTTCGATGTTCTGGCGCGCGATGCGCTCGTTGGCGAATGTGCCGTCCAGCAGAAAACTGATTTTTCTTTTCAGGGCGAGGTCGTGAATCGCGTAAACCAACCGGGTCGCAGCTTTCTGGAACAGATGCGAGTTTGCGCCATCGTAGCCGCACGCGGCGAAATGGTCGCGCAATTCGTCGGCGTCGATGCGCGCCGTGTTACCCGCACCCTGCAGGAACCTTTTGGAAAATTCGGTCTTGCCTGCGCCGGGTGAGCCTGCCATAAAAGTGGATACTGGGATTTTCGCGGGAATAAAATCTGCCAAAAAATCCGTGGCGATTTGTTTGGCGTTTGTCCGGGCGAAATTATCCGCGCGCTGGCGTAGCGCCGATTCGTCGTCAGCGATGCTCACGCCGAATCGGCACCATTGGCCGCCGCGCGCCGCCGGCGCAGTTGCTCCGAACGCTCGATGATTTTGCGCTGGTCAGCGATGGATTCATCGATGGCTTTCATAATCACGCGCTCGCGTTCGCTATCAGATGCGTTGCGCATGAATTCTGAGAAAGCATCGTTTTCTGCGGGTGCTTTTAGGCTTGAATTTGGTTTCATGAGTCTGTCTCCAGATGGACGGACGGGAATCGTAGCATAAATTATGAGGCGAATGGTACTGATTTTAGCGGGTACTTGCCGTCCCATGTATAGATATTGAGTCATGACAAGTTTAGCGGTAATTTCTCGCATGAATCCAGCAGGATTTCATACACCTCTTCATGCTGGTGATGGAACCGAAACTCGCATTCTTTCAGGTGCAGATAAAGGTGCGTTTGCTCACGCCGCGGAGCTTCGCCAGGCGGCTTTTGGCGTAGCCTCAAGAAGCCCCCGATCGTTGATGTGCGCCTCGCTGCGCCCGTGCGCGACCCGCATTAATATCGCACGATCTCGTGTATTAAGCCTCCACCTGCACCACCTCCCCCGGCGCGTCCAGTCGCACGGCGGTGAGGGCGCCGTCCCAGCAGTAGCCGGTGTCGATGCCGAGAACATTGTCGCCGCGGTACAGACCTAGGGAGGCCCAGTGACCGAAGACAACGCGCCGGTCACGAGTACGGCGGCCGGGGGTGCGGAACCAGGGGACCAAACCACCAGTTTCATTGTCGGTGCCACCGTTTCCGGGGGTGCCGTCGCCGTTTCCAGAGTCGCCGCCACCATTTCTGACGCCGAGGTCACCATTCCCGGGCGCGGCTTTGCAGGTGAAATCCATGGCGCCGTCGGCGGTGCAGTAGCGCATGCGGGTGAGGATGTTGATAATGAGTCGCAGGCGCGCAAAGCCGCTCAAGTTTTCGCGCCATTGCACGGGGTCGTTGCCGTAGAGGTTGTGCATGAGGGCTTGGAAGCCGCCGCCGCGCAGGGCGGTTTCCACTTCCAAGGCGTGGCGCATGACATCGGCGGCACTCCAGTCGCGGTGCACACCGGCGTGGACCAGGATGGTGTCGGCGGCGGCGTTGGTGACGGCGAGGGGGCGACGGCGCAACCAGTCGGTGATGGCGTCACCGTCGGCGGCGCTGAGGATGTCGTCAAAGGTGTCGAGCGGCTGCCTGCTGATGGCGCCCTCGGTGACGGCGAGCAGGTGAAAGTCGTGGTTGCCGAGCACGCAGTCGGCGGCGTCGCCGAGGTCCATCACCAGGCGCACGGTGTCGGCGGAGCGCGGGCCGCGGTTGACCAGGTCGCCGGTGAACCACAGGCGGTCGCGCGCCGGGTGGAAGTGGATGCGTCGCAGCAGTTTTTGCAGCGCGCCGCAGCAGCCGTGCACATCGCCGATCGCGTAGTGCGCCATGCCGCGCGCCGCTATTCCTCAAACGGCGCGCCGCCGTCACCCTCATCGTCACGCACCGCGGCCGCGCGCGCCTGGCGGTAACTTTCGCGGATAAAAAGATACGGGTCCAATTGCTCCTCCAGCACCGCGTCAAAGCCGAGCAACCGCGAGCGCGCCTCCAGAATGTCCAGTCCGCGCAGCGTCCACCGCGCGGTGTCGTCTTTCACCTGGTACAGCGGATCGGTGACCAGCCAGCGCGGCACATCGCCCGCCGCATCACGCAGGTTGCGCGGGCCGAAAACCGGCAGCACCACGTAGGGCCCGGTGGACACGCCCCACTTGCCGAGCGTCTGGCCGAAATCCTCCTCGTGCCGCACCAGGCCAAAAACGCTGGTCGCCGGGTCAAACAGGCCGCCGATGCCGAGGGTGGCGTTGATGAAAAAGCGCAACCCGCTACGGCCGGCGCGGCCGACTTCACCCTGCAACACGCTGTTCAAAACAGTCGCCGGCTCCTTGATGTTGCGGAAAAAATTGCTGATGCCGCGCGCCAGCGGCTCGGGGGTGATGGTGTCGTAGCCCACCGCGATGGGGCGCAGGAAAATCTTGTCCAAAAATAGATTAAAGCGGAAGATTTTGCGGTTGACCTTCTCCCACGGGTCCTTTTCCTCCACTTCGGCAAATTCGTCGTCAAAATCATCCTCCAGGTCGTCGTCAAAAATCTCATCGCCGGCCGCAACTTCCGCCGCACCGCCGCCGCCGCTGTGAACACTGTCGCCGTTCCGGTGCAACTTCCCGCCGCAACCGGCGCCAAACGCCAGCAGTAAAAGCAGAAAAAACGAGAGAAAAAACCGCGCCATAAAAGCATGATACCACGCAACCACCCGCCCGGCCGTGTGATAATGCGGCCATGGCCGAACTTTCCATCAACACCGCGCGCTTGTGGCAAACCATCACCGCCTCCGCCGCCATCGGCCCGGGGCGCGCCGGCGGTTTGCGGCGGCTTACGCTGTCCGATGCCGACCGCGAGATGCGCGATATTTTTGTGGCGTGGTGCCGCGACGCCGGATGCACGGTGACGGTGGACGCGGTGGGTAACCTGTTCGCCCGCCGCGCCGGCCAGGACAACAGCCTGCCGCCGGTGATGGTCGGCAGCCATTTGGACACCCAAATCGCCGGCGGCAAATTTGACGGTGTGCTGGGCGTGCTGGCCGGCCTTGAAATCGTGCGCACCTTGAACGACCGCAACATGGCCACCCGCCGGCCGCTGGAGGTGGTCTCCTGGACCAACGAGGAGGGCGTCCGCTTTCAGCCGCCGATGATGGGCGCCGCGGTCTTTGCCGGCGCGCTGCAGCGCGACTGGGTGCTGGCGCAGAAAGACGACGACGGCCTGATGTTCGGCGAGGAGTTGCGGCGCATCGGCTACGCCGGCGATGCGCCGCCGGGCGGGCGCGCGGTGGATGCGTATTTTGAATTGCACATTGAGCAGGGGCCGCAACTGGAGGCCGAGGGCTTGCAAGTGGGCATCGTCACCGGCGGTTTCACCACCTACGGCATGCACCTGACTGTGCACGGCGAGAACGCGCACTCCGGCCCCACTTCCATGGAACGGCGGCGCAACGCGCTGGTGGGGGCGGCGATGTTAATCGTGGGCGCCAACGAGATTGGCTGGCGCCACCATCCGGAGGGTCGCGCATCCTCGTCGCGGGTGGTGGTGTGGCCGAACAAATACGGCATCCTGCCCGACTTCGCCGAACTCACCTGTGACATCCGCCACCCGCAACCGGCGCGGGCGGCGGAGATGTTAGCCGAGTTGAAAAAGTTAATTCCGCAAACCGAGCAACGGGCGCGGGTGACGGTGAAAGTGGCCCGGGAGTGGACTTTCGGCGATGTGCAGTTTGACGCCGGCTGCATTGGCCTGGTGGAGGCGGCGGCGCGGGAGTTGCAGGTTCCGCACAAGCGCATGCTGAGCGCCGCCGGCCACGACGCCTACCACATCGCCGCCATCGCGCCGACGGCGATGATTTTCACGCCGTGCAAAGACGGCGTCACCCACAACGAAGCCGAGCACATAGAGCCGGACTACACCGCGCCCGGCGTGAACGTCCTGTTGCGCGCGGTGCTGGCGCGGGCCAACCGCTAAACTTTCCCGCCGAACTTATTTCAGCAGGTTGGTCCAGATGCGGTCGTATAGTCTGACCACCTCGGGCGGGCAGCTCGGAACAAACTCCCCGGCCGGAGCGCCCGTGGGCGGGTTCAATTCGTTGGCGGCGGACAGCTCGGCCTCCAGGTAAGGCTCCACGCCCTTAACCCCGGCGCTGTATTTGGCGAAGTTGGTGAGGACGGCGGCGTTTTCCGGGGCCATCATGAAGTTCAGAAACAACTTCGCGTTTTCCAAATTCGGCGCGCCTTTCAGCACCACCAGATTGTCCATCCACGCGGTGTAGCCTTCCCTGGGATAGGCGTATTTAAGCGAGGCGCGCTCGGCGCGGGCCTTCATGCCGAAGCCGTTCCAAATCATGCCGGCGGCGGCGTCGCCGGAAACCAGCACTTCCTTGGCGCCGTCGGAGTTGAAAGACAGCCAGTGTTTTTTGGCGCCCACCAGCAGGTTGTTGAGTTCCGCCAACTGGGCGCGGTTGCTGTTGCAGCGCGGGTGGCCGAGGTAGCGCAGGCCGGCGTTCAGCACGTCGTTCACATCCCGCAGCATGTTAATCTTCCCGCGCAGTTGCGGCGGCGGGTCAAACAGAATCGCCAGCGTGTCGATGTCGCCGCCGTAAACCGAGGTGTCCACCGAGAAAGCGGTGCTGCCCCATTGGTACGGCACCGAATATTCGCGCCCGGGGTCAAAGCTCACGTCGACCCACTTGGGGTCCACATGGCGGAAGTTGGGCAGGCGGTTGGCGTTGATTTTTTCCAAAAATCCCTCTTGGATTAAAATCGCCACCATGTAGTCCCCGGGCACCGCCACGTCATAGCCGCGCACGCCGGATTTAAGTTTGGCCAGCAGCGTTTCGTTGCTGTCATATGTGTCCAGCGTGACCTTGACGTCGTGCTCGGCGGAAAATTTGTCCAGCAACTGCTGGGGCATGTATTCAAACCAGTTCCACAGTTTGAGTTCACCGGCGGCGGCGGCCGGCGGGGAAAAAACCGCCGCCGCCGACATGACCAGCGCGACGAGAATGGATTGGACAATTTTCATGGCGTTCACCTCTGCTGGGTTCTGCTGGGTTGAGTGAAAAAATCAGGCCCGCCTGCGGCCGACAAGATAGGACAAACTAACAAAAAACACCGACACCAGCAACATGACGGTGGAGATGGCGTTAATCTCCGGCGAGAACCCCACCCGCACCATGCCGTAAATCGCCAGCGGCAACGTGGTGGTGCCGGGGCCGGTGACCATGTTGGTGATGATGAAGTCGTCCAGCGAAATAATGAACGCCAGCATCAGGCCGGCGAAAATGCCCGGCATCATCATCGGCAACAGCACGAAACGAAAACTCCGCCAGCGGTCGGCGTATAAATCTTGCGCCGCGTCCTCGTAAAAAGTCTCAATGCCGGACAGCCGCGCGGCGATGGGCAGGTAGGCGAAAGGCACGCAAAAAACGGTGTGGGCGATGACCACCGTCAGCAGGCCGAGCTGAAAACCGATGGCGAGAAAGAAAATCAGCATGGCCACGGCGGTGACGATTTCGGGAATCATCAGTGGCAGGTTAATCAGGACGAACACCCCGCCGCGGCCGCGAAATCCCCGGCCGCGCGCGAGGGCGAGGGCGGCGGCGGTGGCAATCACCGTCGCCGCCACCGAGGCGGCGACGGCGACCACCAGCGAGTTGAGGGTGGCGGCCTGAATGTGCGGGTTGGCGAAGGCTTTCGCATACCACGCCAGACTGAACCCGCCCCAGGTGGTGATGGAGCGGATGGCGTTGAAGGAATACACCGCCACCACCAATATCGGCGCATACAGCAGCGCCATGCACAGCCAGGTGACCTGGCTGAAGCCGGGGTAGGCGCTGATGGGTTTGGGCTTTCTCATCGCCTAATTGCCGGCCGCGGAAAGCGCGCGGCGGCGGGCAAGGACGGTGAGGGCGACCAGCACCGCGCTTAGCAGCAGCACCGCCGCCGCCGCGCCGAAAGGCCAGTTGCGCGAGCCTTGAAATTGCAGCGCCACCAGGTTGCCAATCATCAGGTTTTTCCCGCCGCCCAGCAGGTCCGGCGCGATGTAGGCGCCGAGGGAGGGAATGAACACCAGCAGGCAGCCGGCGACCACCCCGGGTTTGACCGTCGGCAGAATGATTCTTCTGAGAATGGTCCAGCGCCCGGCGTACAAGTCGCACGCCGCCTCCATCAGCGAGAAATCAAAGCGCTCAATGGCGGCGTAGATCGGCAGCACCATGAACGGCAGGTAACTGTAGACCAGGCCGAGGGCGACGGCGAAGTCGGTGTAGGCGATGCGCAGCGGCGCGTCCACGATGCCGGCGGCGGCGAGGGCGCCGTTGAGCGGGCCTTCGTCGCGGAGCACAAACAGCATGGACACCGTGCGGATTAAAAGGTTCACCCAGTACGGCACCGTCACCAGCAGCACCCAGGCCGAGCGCGTCGCCGGCGGGCGGGTGGCGATGAAGTAGGCGGTGGGAAAGCCGATTAAAAGGCAAATCACCGTCGCCGCCAGCGCCTGCACAAAGGAGCGAAAATAAATGGACAGGTAGGAGGTGTGAAACACCAGCTCGTCGGTGAGAAAGTCGCGCTCGAAAAAGAATTGAATGTAGGCGTCGAAACTCAGCAACCACTCCACGCCGCCGTAGGTGCCCGGGCTGAGGAACGAGTACACCGCCATCAGCGCCACCGGCAGCAGCAAAAAGAATCCAATCATCGCCAGCGTCGGCGACAGCAGCAGCAGCCGGGCGCGGGTCATGGTTCAGTCCGCCAGCAGGCGCGCCGCGCCCGGATTCACCCTCAGCCGAATGCGCTGGCCGGGGCCCGGCGGCGGCCGCTCCCGCCCGGCGTTCTGCACCCGCGCTTGCAGCATTTGGCCGTCACCGAGTCGCACGCTGAGTTGGGTGTCGGTGCCGAGGTAGCTGAGGTTTTCCACCACGCCGCTGAGCGCCGGCCCGCCGCCGCCATCCGCTGAAAAAGAAACCTGCTCCGGGCGGATGGAAACGCGCGCATCAAAGCCGGCCGCCGCCTCCCCGGCGCAGGAGCACTGCAACAGCGCGCCGTCCAGCCGGCACCACGCCGCATCCTGTTCCAATCTTTCCACCGTCACCGTCAGAAAATTGCTTTCGCCGATAAAGTTTGCGACAAAACTGTCGCACGGTTTTTCATAAATGTCCCGCGGCGCGCCGGTTTGCCGCACCCGCCCGCCGGACATCACCGCGATTCGGTCGCTCATGGTCAGCGCCTCCTCCTGGTCATGGGTGACGAAAACAAACGTGATGCCGGTCCGCTGCCGCATGGCCTTCAGTTCCGCGCGCATGGCCTGGCGCAGTTTAAGATCCAGCGCCGACAGCGGCTCGTCCAGCAGCAGCACCCGCGGCCTTGGCGCCAGTGCGCGCGCCAATGCAATGCGCTGCTGCTGCCCGCCGGACAACTGCGCCGGCTTGCGCGCGGCGAACTGTTCCATTTTCACCAGTGCAAGCATCTCGCCGATGGTCCGCTCAATCTCGCCCGGCGCGCGCCCCAACATTCGCAGACTGAAAGCGACATTCTCCGCCACCGTCATGTGCGGAAAAAGCGCGTAGTGCTGAAACACCGTGTTCACCGGCCGCTTGTGCGGCGGCAGCCCTTTAATGTCCTCGCCAAACAGGAAAATCCCGCCGTCATCCGGCTGCTCAAACCCGGCAATCATCCGCAGCAAAGTGGTCTTGCCGCACCCCGACGGCCCCAGCAGGGTGAAAAATTCGTTGTCGCCGATGGTGAGGGTGACGCCGTCCAGCGCCTTCACCTGCTCCGCCCCGCGCCCGAATTGCTTGGACACCGCGCGGATTTCCACCGCCGGATTTTTTTGTGCAGACTCCATTTTTTTACCGCCTGAAAGGAGCGCCCATTGTGGCACAAAGCCGATTGTTGCCGGCGTCGCCGGTTTTCCCTCAGAAGAATTTCATTTGGGACCCCCAGACGCCGGTTTTCCCCGCCGATTTGCCTCGCACAAATGGCTCGGCGGCGATGCGGCGGCGCAGAGTTTCGGCGTCGGGCAACCCCTTGACCGCGGCGGCGCAAGCTTCATCCAGGGCGGCGCGGGTTTCGTCGGTCTCAATATTTGGCAGCGGCGCGAGGTCGTTGCTTTGTTGCGCGGTAAAGGCGGCGGCCAGGCGGGCAACGGTGGTTTTTCGGTTGAGGTCGGGCACCGGGAACTTCTGCAACGGGCCGTTTTTGATTCCGGTCCACGCGCCACGAGTCGGCGTTTGCAGCCACAGGAAAGCGGCGATACCGTAGGAGGAATTGAGCCACACGGTGAGGGCGCGCAGTGCGTTTTCATTTGCTTTTTTCATGCGCAACGGATACCACACATTGGCCAGCACCGGCTTGTCCACCAGCACGGCAAAAGTACGCACAGTTTCAAGCCAAATACGCGAAACCACGCAGAGCCGTGCGCTGGCCCAACCCCAAAGGTAGTCGGGATAATTCTTGTGCCGGCCGCGTTTCGCCATGGTTCCTTTTTGTGTCCGCTGTTCATGAATGGGCGAAAGATAAGCATTGGACGTAGCCGCCATGGTGCGCCGCTCATCGGTTTTGTGGCTCCAGAAAGCGGCATACTCGGTGGGGCGTTCGATTTTTTCAAAAGCGTCCCAAACACGGTTTGCTATGGGGCCGATGTTGACAAATTCGTTGAGCGGAAAAACCGTTTTGCATTGCATGATGTTTTCCGCATCATTCGCCAGTCGCGGTGAGGCAAAGCGGGTGCGGTGCCATGCCGCCGCATCGATTTGTTTGCGGTAAACGTATATGCCAAGTTCGGCATCCATTGCGGACTGTGTGACGTTGCTGATGGCGGGTTTGAGCCGGCGCACCACGGCGGCGGCATCCAGTTCGCCAGCGGGGTTGCGCAGGAGGTGCACAAAGGCGGTGTCGCTGTTGTTGTGGTTTGCCGCTTCCTCCTCTTTTTCTCTGCGGGTGGCCACGACCAGGCACTCGGACAGGGAGGTGCTCTCGGAAAAGTTGGTGCGCGCGGCGTCATGGGAAAGGACGACCACATCCAGCCGCAAAACCTCGGCCAGCAGCTTGCGGGTTTTGCGCCACGCGTCGCCGGTGCACAAAGCGGCCGGCAAAACCGCCGCCAGGCGGCCGCCGTGCTTCAGCCGTCTTGCGGCGGCGGCCAAAATCACCGCGCCCAGGCCGGCACTGGTGGAGGCGTTGATGTTGTGTTTGCCGAGGTCTTTGCCCAGGGCCTTTTGCATGCGCTGGCGGGTGTCCGGCGGCATGTCGCCGAACATTTGGTTGCTGGCCATTGAGCGGGAAAAGGGCGGGTTGAGGATGGCCAGGTCCAACTTCGGCAAGCGGACGGTGGCGCGCACATCGCCCTTGCCGGCGACTTTGCGCGCCTCGGCCGGGTTGGTCACCAGGTCGTGCTGGATTTCCACCTTGTCGCTGAACAGAAAGTTGGCGCTGCCGAGGGCGATGGCGCCGTTGCCCTCGCTACCGCAGGG
>RKSH01000093.1 GCA_007570945.1 Gammaproteobacteria bacterium
CCGGCGTTTCTCGCGCAGCGCCTGCCATAATTTTTCGTCTTCGGCGGACGGCGGCGCCAGGGACGGCGCGGTTTTTTGTTTTTTCACCGTCACCGCCGATGATTTTACTTTCCGCAACCGCAACGGCCGCGCGCCGCGCAGGATTGGGCGGGCATGTTCGGTGAGGCAAAGCGCGTTGTAACGCTCGGCGTCCACGGCCAGAAAACCGCCGGCCACCAGTTGGCGAAAGATGGAGCGCCACTGGGCGACGCTGTGCTCTTTGCCGATGCCGAACACGCGCAATTGCTCGTGCCTCCAATTGCGGACGCGCTGGTCCTCCCTGCCGGCCAAAATGTTCACCAGGTGGTTCACGCCGAAACGCTCGCCGGTGCGGTACACGCATGACATCGCCTTTTGCGCGGCCTCGCCGCCGTCCCAGGTTTGCGGCGGGTCGAGGCAGTTGTCGCAGTTGCCGCAGTCATCGCCGGCGTCTTCGCCGAAATATTCGCGAATGGCGCGGCGGCGGCAGGTGACCATTTCGCACAGGCCAATCATCGCCTCCAGTTTCTGATGCTCGGTGCGCTTGTGCGCATCATCGGCGGCCGACTCGCGCAGCCACTGGCGAAAAATTATGATGTCGCGCAAGCCGTAACTCATCCATGCGTTGGCCGGCAAACCATCGCGGCCGGCGCGCCCGGTTTCCTGGTAGTAGGCCTCAATGCTTTTGGGCAAACTCAGGTGGGCGACAAAACGCACATCGGGTTTGTCGATGCCCATGCCGAAAGCGACGGTGGCGACAATCACCACCCCCTCCTCGCGCAAAAAATGCTCCTGATGGCGGCGGCGCGCATCGTCGCTCATGCCGGCGTGGTAAGGCAGCGCATCACGGCCGCGGTCGCGCAGCCAGGCGGCGGTCTCCTCCACTTTCTTGCGCGACAGGCAATACACGATGCCGGAGTCGGCCGGGTGTTCACCGGCAAGAAAATTCCACAGGCGCTCGCGGCCGTTGTCGGCATCGGTGATGGCGTGGCGAATGTTGGGGCGGTCGCTGCTGTGGATGTACAAACCGGCGCCGGCCAGTTGCAACTGCGCGACAATCTCGCGGCGCGTGGCGCGGTCGGCGGTGGCGGTGAGGGCGATGCGCGGCACCCGCGGGTAGCGCCGGTGCAGCACCGACAACCGCAAATACTCCTCGCGGAAATCATGCCCCCAGCGCGAAACGCAGTGCGCCTCGTCAATGGCGAACAGCGCGACTTTCTGGCCGTCCAGCCAGTCCAGCGTCCGTTCCTGCAACAAGCGTTCCGGCGCCATGTACAAAAGATCCAATTCCTCCCCCGCCACCGCCGCCCTCACCGCCCGCGCCCCGGCGGCGTCCACGGTGGAGTTCAAATAAGCGGCGCGCACGCCGAACTGGCGCAACGCATCCACCTGGTCTTTCATCAGCGCAATCAGCGGCGACACCACCACGCCGACACCGGCGCGCAGCATGGCCGGCACCTGGTAGCACAGCGACTTGCCGCCGCCGGTGGGCATCAGCACCAGCGCATCACGGCCGGCCAGCAGGTCGGCAATCACCTCCTCCTGCCGCATGCGAAACGAGTCGTGGCCGAACACGCGCCGCAGAATTTGCAGGGCGCGGGAGTCGTTTTGGGGTGGCGTTGCTTCCATGGCGGCGGGCGCTGGTGCCGGTGAGAGGATTCGAACCTCCGACCTACTGATTACGAATCAGTTGCTCTGCCAACTGAGCTACACCGGCGCGGCGCGCATTGTAACAAACCCGGCCGCGGCGGTGTAAAATCCGCGCGCATGCCCCGCGCCGACGCCAACTTGTACGCGCTTTTTCGTTCACGCTTTCCTGCCGACCGCGGCCGGATTTTTTTGCGCGGCGACGACCTCAGTGTCACTTACCTTGATGTGGAAAAAGCCTCGGCGCGCCTGCAAAATGTTCTGCGAAAAAACGGCGTGATGCCCGGCGACCGGGTGGCCGCGCAGGTGGAAAAATCCTGGACCGGCCTGTGCCTGTACCTTGCCGCCCTGCGCGCCGGGGCGGTTTTTGTGCCGCTGAATCCGGCCTCCACCGCGCGCGAGATGGCGCATTTTTTAGGCGACTCGGCGCCGCGAATTTTTGTCTGCGCCAAACCATCACCGGAATTGCACCAAGCGGCGCGCGCGGCCGGCGTGTCAACCATCTTTCATCTTGACGCTGACGGCGGCGGCGACTTGGCCGATGCCCTGGCCGCCGAAAAAGATGCCGGCGCCGATACAATTAAAGTCGACGGCGGCCGCCTCGCCGCCATTCTGTACACCTCCGGCACCACCGGCCGGCCCAAAGGCGCGGCGCTGAGCCACGCCAACCTCGCGCACAACGCCGAAACCCTGCGCCGCCTGTGGCAAATCAACGGTGACGACGTGCTGTTGCACGCGCTGCCGATTTTTCATGTGCACGGACTTTTTGTTTCGCTCCATTGCGCATTGCTCGGCGGCGCCACGGTGATTTTTTTGCGACGGTTTGACGAGGCGCGGGTGCTGCGGCGCATTCCCGAGGCGACGCTGTTCATGGGCGTGCCGACGTTTTACACGCGCCTTTTGTCGCGCGCCGAACTCAACCGCGAGTTGTGCGCCGGCATGCGCCTGTTTATTTCCGGCTCGGCGCAACTTCCGCCGGCGGTGTTCAGCAACTTCGCCGAGCGCACCGGCCACCGCATCGTGGACCGCTATGGCATGACCGAGACCGGCATCCTGACCTCCAACCCGCTGGAATTTTCCCGGCGGCACGGCGGCGACATCGGCTTTGCGCTGCCCGGCGTGGAATTGCGGGTGTGCAACGCCGCCGGCAAAACCCTGGCGCCCGGCGAAAGCGGCGCGCTGGAAGTGCGCGGGCGCGGCGTGTTCAACGGCTACTGGCACATGGAAAAAAGCGAAAAAGATTTCACCGCCGACGGTTTCTTCCGCACCGGCGACCTCGCAAACATCGCAGCAAGCGGCCGCGTGACTTTAATGGGGCGCGCCAAGGATTTAATTATCAGCGGCGGCATGAACATTTACCCGGCCGAATTGGAACAACTCATCGACGCCATCCCCGGCGTCACCGAATCCGCCGTCATCGGCGCGCCCCACAAGGAATGGGGCGAGGCGGTGACGGCGGTGGTAACGCTTAAGGATGGCGCAAACTTAACCCCCACCGACATCCGCAACGCCCTCAACGGAAAAATTGCACGTTACAAATTGCCGAAAGCGGTGCACTTCCGCGACCAATTGCCGCGGAATGCGATGGGGAAGATTCTTAAGAATCAGTTGCGGGAGGAATTTTCCTGATGGTACGGCGCCAATTTCGTGGAAAGGGCCAATTTTATGCGGTTTCTCGCCGCTGGCGGCAAGCGGGATTGGCGTGGTTTACAAACCGTTTGGCTAAACTGCAACTCTTTTTAGCCTAAATCCGAAACTTCCAGCACTGTCCTTTCCACTTCCAACAATGCCACTTCCGTTTTTACAGCTGCCACCGGCGACTCTGCACCGCCCCACCCCCTCGGAGGAACGCCATGAAAACCCAAACCATCATTTTCGCCCTCGCAACCGTCATTTTCGCCGCCCCGGCTTTCGCCGACCATTAACCGCACCGACGACCAGGGGCGGAAAAGGGCAACTGGACCGAAGTATCTGATAACGGTGAGTTGTCTGTAGGGCCATTATGATAATGGCAAGCGGCTCGGCCCCTGGGCTGTGCGGCTTGCCAACGGGCCTAGCGGTGAATGCCTATACGTAAAAAGCAAGGACCACGGCGAGCGAC
>RKSH01000242.1 GCA_007570945.1 Gammaproteobacteria bacterium
TTGCGAAAATTCTTCGCGCCGAAAATATCGTCCATTACAATCTTCAGGTAATGCCCGGCCGTCGGGTCGCAATGCAGGTAAATGCTCGCCGTTGGTTTCATTTTTTTCCTGACCACGGCCAGCCGTTTGGCCATGTAACCGAGATAGGCCATCATCCCCGAGTCGCCGAGTACCCCGTGCAGTCCCTCGATGGATTTTTGCGCCGCATGCGCAACCGCTCTTTCAATGTCAAGCACATCCAGCGTCCCTTGTCCGCCCCACTGCCAGGTGTCGGTGAACGCCTTTGCCTGCGCCTGCTTGTCTTTCCCCCTGCCAAAAATCATGTTGTAGTTGGCTTTGGAATTAAACGGCGGGTCAAGGTAGACCAAGTCCACCGACTCGTCGGCCACCAGCGGCCGGCCGTCATCATCCAGCGATGTCATGACTTCCAGACAGTCGCCGAAGTACAGTTTATTTTTTGCCGCCACGGTTTTTCTTTGTTGAATATTCAATTGCGGGGGAAACATTACGCCACTTCCGGCGCCGGCGTCAACCGGCCCCGGCGGCGGTGAGGGTGAGGGTGGAGGCGGCGGCGGCGGTGTTATAATCGCCGCCCATGGGCACGCCGCGGACTTTGTATGACAAGTTGTGGGATTCGCATGTGGTGCGCGTTGACGATGACGGCAGCGCGCTGTTGTATGTGGACCGGCAACTGGTGCACGAGGTGACCTCGCCGCAGGCCTTTGAGGGCCTGCGCCTGGCCGGGCGCCGGGTGTGGCGGGCCGCGGCCTCGTTGGCGGTGCCGGACCACAATGTGCCCACCACCGGGCGCGGCGGCGGCGCGGCCGGCATCGCCGACCCGGTGTCGCGCATTCAGGTGGAGACGCTGGACCGCAACTGCGCCGAGTTCGGCATCACCGAGTTCACCATGGACGACTCGCGCCAGGGCATCGTCCACGTGATTGGCCCGGAGCAGGGCGCCACCATGCCCGGCATGACCATCGTCTGCGGCGACTCGCACACCAGCACCCATGGCGCCCTCGGCGCCCTGGCCTTCGGCATCGGCACGTCGGAGGTGGAGCATGTGCTGGCGACCCAGTGCCTGCGCATGAAGAAGTCGCGCAGCATGCGCGTCACCGTCAGCGGCGCCACCGGTCCCGGCGTCGGTGCCAAGGACATCATCCTCGCCGTCATCGCGCAAATCGGCACCGCCGGCGCCACCGGCTGCACGGTGGAGTACGCCGGCGAGGCCATTCGCGCGCTCAGCATGGAAGGCCGGTTCACCGTTTGCAACATGTCCATCGAGGCCGGCGCCCGCGCCGGCATCATTGCCGTGGACCAAACCACCATTGACTACGTGCGCGGCCGGCCCTTTGCGCCGCGCGGCGCCGTTTGGGAGTCAGCGGTCAGCGCCTGGCGCGAACTGGCGTCGGATGAGGGCGCCGTTTTCGACCATGAAGTGACGGTGGACGCCGCCGCCATCAAGCCGCAGGTGAGTTGGGGAACATCGCCGGAGATGACGGCGCCGGTGGATGGCGTGGTGCCCGACCCGGATGCCGAGAGCGACCCGGTGCGCCGCCAAAGCATGACCGCCGCGCTGCGTTACATGGATTTGCGCGCCGGGGAGGCGATTACCGCCATCGGTTTGGACAAGGTTTTCATCGGCTCCTGCACCAACGGCCGCATTGAGGACCTGCGCGCCGCCGCCGACCAGGTGCGCGGCCGGCGGGTGGCCGGCAGCATCCGCCTGGCGATGGTGGTGCCGGGCTCCGGGCTGGTGAAGCGACAGGCCGAGGAGGAAGGTTTGGACCGCGTGTTCACCGAGGCCGGTTTTGAGTGGCGCGAGCCGGGTTGCTCCATGTGCCTGGCGATGAACGCCGACCGCCTGGCGCCGGGCGAGCGTTGCGCGTCCACCTCCAACCGCAACTTTGAGGGCCGCCAGGGGCGCGGCGGCCGCACCCATTTGGTGTCGCCGGTGATGGCCGCGGCGGCGGCGGTGGCCGGCCATTTTGTGGACACCAGCGCGGAGGGTTGACGATGGAATCTTTTCAACGGGTGCACGGCGTGGCGGTGCCGCTGGACCGGCCCAATGTGGACACCGACCAGATCATTCCGAAGCAGTACCTGAAGTCCATCGCGCGCAGCGGTTTCGGGCCCAATCTTTTTGACGACTGGCGCTACCTTGACCCCGGTGACGTGGGTGACGACCACGGCAAGCGGCGGCTGAACCCGGATTTTGTGCTCAACCACGAGGGTTACCGCGGCGCCCAGGTACTTCTGGCGCGCGACAATTTCGGTTGCGGCTCGTCGCGCGAGCATGCGCCGTGGGCGCTGCTGGACTACGGCATCCGCTGCATTATCGCGCCGAGTTTTGCCGATATTTTTTACGGCAATTGTTTTAAGAACGGCATCCTGCCGGTGGCGCTGGCGGCGGCCGAGGTGGACCAATTGTTCGCCGAGGTGGCGGCGGCGCCGGGTTGCAAGATTGCGGTGGACCTGCCGGCGCAGACGGTGACCGCGCCGGCCGGCGGGGTGTTTCGGTTCGCCGTGGATGCCGCGCTTAAGGAGCGTCTGCTCAACGGTCTGGACGACATCGGGCTGACCCTGCAGCACCGCGGCGAGATTGAAAAATTTGAGGCGCGCCGCAAAGCGGAGGCGCCGTGGGTGTTCAACTGATGGCCGCCGGCCACCGGGTCGCCGTGGTCGGCGCCACCGGCGTGGTGGGTGAGGCCATGCTGGAAATCCTGGCCGAGAGCACGTTGCCGCTGGCCGAGGTGTTCGCCCTGGCCAGCGAGCGCTCGGCCGGCGAGACGGTGCATTGCGGCGGCGCCGAGTTGCGCGTCGGCGAGTTGGCGAAGTTTGATTTTTCCCGCGCCGACATTGTGCTGTCCTCGGCCGGCGCAACGGTGTCCGCCGAGTTTGCGCCGCGCGCGGTGGGCGCCGGTTGCGTGGTGATCGACAACAGTTCGCAGTTTCGCTACGACAGGGAAATCCCGCTGGTGGTGCCGGAGGTGAACCCGCACGCGGTCGCCGGCCACCGCGGCATTATCGCCAACCCCAACTGCTCCACCATCCAGCTGGTGGTGGCGCTGAAGCCGCTGCATGATGCCGCCGGCCTGGCGCGGGTGAATGTGTGCACCTACCAGTCGGTTTCCGGCGCCGGCCGCCGCGCCGTCACCGAGTTGGCCGAGCAGAGCGCGGCGTTGTTAAACGGTCGCCCGGCGCAGACTTCCGGCGGCGCCAAGCAGGCCGCCTTCAACGCCGTGCCGCACATTGACGTGTTTCAGGACAACGGCTACACCCGCGAGGAAATGAAAATCGTGTGGGAGACGCGGAAAATTCTGGAGGACGAAACCATCCGCATCAACGCCACCGCGGTGCGGGTGCCGGTGTTCTACGGCCACTCCGAGGCGGTGCACCTGGAAACGCGCGGCAAACTGAGCGCCGCCGAGGCGCTGGAAATCCTCGCCGGCGCCCCCGGCGTCACCATCATTGACGAACACAAACCCGGCGGCTACCCCACCGCCGCCACCGACGCCGCCAACCGCAACGAAGTCTTCGTCGGCCGCGTGCGCGAGGACATCTCGCACCCCAAGGGCCTGAACCTGTGGGTGGTGTCCGACAACGTGCGCAAAGGCGCGGCGCTGAACAGCGTGCAGATCGCCGAGGTGCTGGCGGGGGAGGGGATGGGGTTGAGAAAGAGCGCCTAAGCGACGGCGTAGAAATGAAAGCGGTGAAAAAGATTCACGGCGCCTCAAATGG
>RKSH01000153.1 GCA_007570945.1 Gammaproteobacteria bacterium
AACCAGGTCAACCGACGCATCGGCCGCCAGCGGCTTGCCGTCATTGCCCGGCATATCCAGAATGTCCAGACAATCGCCGAAGCAGAGTTTGTTTGTCACCGTCGCGGGAGGCGGCGCCGGGCCGCCGGGTCACTTAATCTTGGCTTCCTTGTAGACCACGTGCTTGCGCGCCACCGGGTCGAACTTGCGGATTTCCATTTTGTCCGGCATGTTTTTTTTGTTCTTGGTGGTGGTGTAGAAATGGCCGGTGCCGGCGGTGGACACCAAACGGATTTTGTCGCGCATAATTTTGGCCTCCGGTTATCCGATTTTCTCGCCGCGCGCGCGCAGGTCGCTGAGCACCGCCTCAATGCCTTTTTTGTCGATGATGCGCAGGCCGCTGGCCGACACCCGCAGGTGCACCCAGCGGCGCTCGCCGGGCACCCAGAACTTGCGGTAGTGCAGGTTGGGCTTGAACGAGCGGCGCGTTTTGTTGTTGGCGTGGGACACGTTGTTCCCGCGCACCGTGCGCTTGCCGGTGACTTGGCAGATTTTGGACATGGCGCGCTTTATACCATCACCCGCGGCCGCGCGCAAGCCCCCCGTCGCCCGCCATTAAGGGCCGGCGTAAACCGCCCGCGCCTCGGCGGTGAGGATTTCAATGCCTTTTTGCACCGTCGCCTCGTCCTGGGCGTAACTGAGGCGGATGCATTGGCGGCGGTGGGGCCAGTCTTCCCGCAGGCCGAAGAAGAAATGCTCGCCGGGAACCACCAGCACGTTTTTCGCCTTCAGGCGGCGGTAAAAGTCGGCGCTGGTGATGGGGAAATCCTGAAACCACAGCCACAGAAAAATGCCGCCTTCCGGTTTGTGCAGCAGCACCGGCAGGTCGCCGAGGCCGTCGCGCAGCCAGCCGGCGGCCTGGCGCGAGCGGGCGCGGTAGAACGGCATCACCTCATCGGCGGACAATTGTAAGATTTCGCCGCCGCGAATTAATTCCAGCGCCAGCGACTGGCCGAAACTGCCGGTGGCCAGGTTCAGCGAGGCGGTGACGGCGGCGATGCGGCTGATGACCTCCGGCGCCGCCACAATAATGCCGGTGCGGGCGCCGGGCAGGCCGAGTTTGGACAGGCTGAGGCAGGTGATGGTGTTGGCGTCGTGGTGCATGGCGGCCGGTGAAAACACGATGCCGGGGAAAGGCAGGCCGTAGGCGTTGTCCACGATGAACGGCACCCCGGCCTGGCGGGCGGCGGCGGCCAGCGTCTGCATCTCAAAGTCGTCCAGCACGTTGCCGGTGGGGTTGGTGGGGCGCGACACGCACAGCGCGCCGGTGTCGCCGCCGATGTCAAGGCGCGCCAGGTCCACGCGGTATTTGAAAAAGCCGCCGCCGAGCAATTCAATGCGCGGCTTGTTGGCGCGAAACAATCCCTCGCCGGCGCCGCCGTCGATGCCGAGTTCGGAATAGCCGATGTATTCCGGGCACAGCGGCAGCAGAATTTTTTTGCGCGCGCCATCGGCGTGTTTGCCGCCGAACAAATTCATGAGCGTGAAAAAGCCGCTCTGGCTGCCGTTGGTGACGGCGATGTTGTCAGCGCCCACCGGCCAGCCCAGTTGTCCGCGCAGCAGTTCGGCCAGCGCCCCAATGAACGCCTCGTTGCCGCGCGGGCCGTCATAGTCGCCGACGGTGCGCTCAAAGGCATCGCCATCTTCCATGAGCCGCCGCATGGCGCGGCGCAGGGCTTGTTCCACCGCCGGCAGGTGCGCCGGGTTGCCGCCGCCGAGCAGCAGCATGTCGCCGCCGCCGGCCAGGGCGGCGCCGATGTCGTCCATGAGTTGCAGAATGCCGCCGCCTTTGGCGCGCTCGCCGAAGTCGGAGAAGCGCACGTTTAATGCGCCGTGCTGAAGCCGGGAATGAGCGGGCCGCGGTAGAGTTCGGCAAAGTCGGCCAGCACGGTCGCCGTTTCACGCAGCAAAATGGCGGCAAAATCCCCGGGGTCGCCATCGGCGGTGGCGGAATCGTCGCCGTCACCTCCGGAACCGTCACTTGCACCTCCGGAACCGTCGCCCGCACTCCCGGAGTCACCGTCGGCGGTGCCGAGATACCGCTCGCGACGTTCACGCTCGGCATTCTCCCGCTCCTCGCGCTCGCGCCGCCGCTCGGACTCGCGCAGGCTGAGGGTGCTTTGCTCGCGGTTGCGGCGGATTTGCTCGTTCTCGGCGCGCACCAACAGCAGGCCGGCGTCGCTGTGCAGCCGCGCGCGGTGCAACTGCACGGTTTGTTCCACCGCGCGGGCGAAATCCGCGCGCGCCCCGGGCGGTTGCAGCACCGGGTTGATGGTGCTCCACGGCAGGGCGTTGTCCAGCGTCCGCTCGCCGTAGTCGCCGCCGTCGTCGGTGGGCAGGCGGAGGTCGGGAATGACGCCGCGGAATTGGGTGCTGCCGCCGTTGACGCGGAAGAATTGGGCGAAGGTGATTTTCAACTGCCCGGAGTCGCGGCCACCCAGGGGCAGCAGGTTCTGCACCGTGCCTTTGCCGTAGGTCGGCTCGCCCACCACCAGGCCGCGGCGGTGGTCCTGGATGGCGCTGGCGAAAATCTCCGAGGCCGACGCGCTGTAACGGTCCACCAACACCGCCAACGGGCCGTCCCAGGCCACGCCCGGGTCACGGTCGCGCTCCACTTTCACCAACCCGTTGGCCTCCTTGACCTGCACCACCGGCCCCTGGTCAATGAACAAACCGGTCAGCGCCACCGCCTCGGTGAGGGCGCCGCCGCTGTTGCCGCGCAGGTCCAGCACCACGCCGTCCACGCCCTCGGCCTTCAACTCGCCCAGCAGGCGCGCCACGTCGCGGCTGGCGCTGTTGTAGTCCTCGCCGCCGCTGTGCTGGCCGCGGAAGTCGTGGTAGAAAATGGGCAGCGTCACCACGCCGATTTTGCGCGCGCCGGCCTCACCCTCGGTGTGCAGGATTTGCCGGCTGGCGGCGCGCCGGGTCAGTTTGATTTTGTCGCGCACGATGGCGATGATTTTTTTTGGCCCGCGCAGGGCGTTTTTTGCCGGCAGAATTTCCAGCCGCACCAGCGAGCCTTTGGGCCCGCGGATGAGCCGCACCACGTCGTCCAGCCGCCAGCCCACCACGTTCACCACCGCTTGCTGGCCCTGGGCGACGCCGGTGATGCGGTCGCCGGGGCGCAACTCGCCGCCCGCCGCCGCCGGGCCGCCCTGCACCAACTCGCGCACTTTGGTGTACTCGTTGTCGGCCTGCAGCACCGCGCCGATGCCCTGCAGCGACAAACTCATGTCAATATTAAAATCCTCGGAACTGCGCGGCGGCAGGTACGAGGTGTGCGGGTCCACCGAAGTGGTGTAACTGTTGATGAACCACTGGTACACCTCGTCGGTTTTTAACTGCGCATAACTGCGCATGCGCGAGCGGTAGCGTTGCGCCAGCATGTCGCGTGCCTCGGCATCGGTGACGCCGTCCAGCCGCAGTTCCAGAAAGTCATTTTTGATGCGCTTGCGCCAGATTTCATCCAACTGCGCGCGGCCGGTTGCCCATTCGGCGTCGTCGCGCTGGTAGCGCCATTCCTCGTCCACGCCAAAGTCAAAACCGCCGTCCACCAGCGCGATGGCGTGCTCCATCCGCTCGTTGAAGCGCCGGCGGTACACCTCAAAAAATTCATATGCCGCCGCCAGTTGGCCATGGCGCAGGTGGTCGTCTAATTGCTCGCGGTGGACGGCGAAACGGTCCACATCCTCGCGCA
>RKSH01000044.1 GCA_007570945.1 Gammaproteobacteria bacterium
AACCGAAATACCCCATCTGCTCGCGTATTCTTCTAACTTCCGCCTCGCTGCCGGGCTGGATTTCCATGCAGTCCACATAATACAGCCGGATGTGCAACTTCCCGCCATTCGCCGCCACCACAAAACTGTCGCCGTCATTGGCGCGGTCCTCAACCAGCCTCGCGCCGTGAATCGCCGTCAACTCCGCGGCGTGCGCGCATGAGGAAAGCCCGCACAAAAACCACGCGGCGGCGAAACAATTTTTTCTAAACACGGGAATTGTTTTATCGGTTGCAACGGTCGCCATCATACCATCACCGCCGCCCTCCTCTGCTACCATAGCCCCCATGCACCTCCCCCAAATCCGCGCCGCGCTGGCCGGTTATTGCCCGGCGCTGTTGCCGGTGCGCGGAGAGGCCGCCTCAGTTGCGATGATTTTGTGCGACGGCGAGGGTGAGGGTGACGGCGGACTGCAGGTGGTGGTGATTGAGCGCGCGCGGCGGGCCGGGGATCCGTGGTCGGGGCAATTGGCGTTTCCGGGCGGGCGGCGGGAAGCCGGCGACCGCGATGCGCGCCACACCGCCGAGCGCGAGACGCGCGAGGAAATCGCCGTTGACCTCGCCGCCGCCGAGCGCCTTGGGCGGCTGGACGACCAGCGTGGGCGCGCCGCCGACAAGCCCCTCGGGCTGGTCATCCGCTGCTTTGTCTACCACCACCCGGCGCCGGCCCGGCCCAGGCTAAGCGGCGAGGTGAGCGCGGTGCACCGGGTGCCGCTGGGGTATTTTGTCGCCCAAAGCCGCCGGCGTTTTGCGCGGCCGCTGCCGGGCCTCACCCGCGATTTTCCGGCGGTGCATATCGGCGCCGACCCGACCGGCGGCGGCCCGCTGGTGTGGGGGCTCACCTACCGTTTCCTCAGCGCGTTCTTCCGTTTGTTGGGGCGGCCGCTGCCGCAATAAAATCCACCGATGAATTTGCAACCGGCCCCCCTCAGCGACACCCGCGGCCGTCCGCTGCGCGACCTGCGACTGTCGGTCACCGACCGCTGCAACTTCCGCTGCGGCTACTGCATGCCGCGCGAGATTTTCGGCGCCGACTATGCATTCCTGCAACGCGGCGCGCTGCTGCGCTTTGAGGAACTGGAGCGGCTGGCCGGCATCTTCGCCAAACTCGGCGCCGGCAAACTGCGCATCACCGGCGGCGAGCCGCTGGTGCGCAAGGGCATCGTGGAACTGGTGGCGCGGCTGGCGGCGGTGGCCGGCGTCACCGACCTGACCATGACCACCAACGGTGCACTGCTCACGGCGAACCGCGCCGCCCAACTGGCCGCCGCCGGCCTGTCGCGCATCACCATCAGCCTCGACGCGCTGGATGACGCGGTGTTCCGGGCGATGAACGACGTGGACTTCCCGGTCAGCCGGGTGCTCGCCGCCATCGACGCCGCGCTTGCGGCAAACCTTTCGCCGGTCAAGGTCAACGCCGTGGTCATCCGCGGCGTCAACGACCACCAGGTGCCGCCCCTGGCCGAGCGCTTTCGCGGCAGCGGCGTCATCGTCCGCTTCATTGAGTACATGGATGTGGGCAACACCAACGGCTGGCGCATGGAGCAGGTTTTTCCGGCCGCGCAAATCGCCGCCGCCATCCACCGCAAATTTCCCATCGCGCCGCTGGCTCCGGCCTACCCCGGTGAAGTGGCGCGCCGCTGGCGTTACCTGGACGGCGCCGGCGAGGTCGGCATCATCGCCTCGGTCACCCGGCCGTTCTGCGGCGACTGCACCCGCGCCCGGCTGTCGGCGGAGGGCAAATTGTATACCTGCCTGTTCACCCGCCACGGCCACGACCTGCGCGCGCTGCTGCGCGGCGGCGCCGGCGATGCTGAAATTCTGGAATCGCTGCGCGGCATCTGGCAACGGCGCGCCGACCGCTATTCGGAAATCCGCACCAGCCACACAACGCGGATGCCGAAAGTGGAAATGTCCCACATCGGCGGCTGATTTTTTTTTGTTTTTCGTTCACTCACCCACGGTGGCGCCGCGCCAGGTACTCGCGCGACTGCATCTCGCGCAAGCGGCTCGCCGCGCGCGCAAATTCTTTTTTCAGCCGCCGGCCGCGGTACAGGTTTTCCGGTTCCGCATGCGCGGAGGCGATGAGGTTCACTCCGCGCTCATACAATTCGTCCACCAACGCGATGAACCGCCGCGCGCGGTCATCGTGGTCGGCGTCCATGCGCGGGATGGCGGAGACCAACAGCGTATGGTGCAGGCGCGCCAGCGTGATGTAGTCGGCAATGCCGCGCGGCCCGTCGCACAGCTCGGTGAAGGTGAACCACGCGATGCCGTCGCCGCTGCGGCGGCTTGTCAGCGGCCGGCCGCGAATGCGCAAAACACGCCCGGCCTCGCCCTCACCGCCGGCAATGCGCCGGTAACAGTCCAGCAACGCGCCGTCACCGCGGCCGCCGTCGCCGACGACGTGGTAAACGCCGCCGCCGTCCAGCGCGCGCAAACGGTAATCGGCGCCGCCGTCCAGATGCACCACGCGGGTGTGCCGCTTAATTAATTCAATGGCCGGCAGAAAGCGGTCGCGCTGCAAACCGTTTTTGTACAGTTCGTCGGGCTCGGTGTTGGAAGTGGCGACCAGGGTGACGCCGCGCTCAAACAGCGCGCCCAAAAGCAGCGACAGAATCATCGCATCGCCGATGTCGGAAACGGCAAACTCGTCAAAGCACAGCACCCGCGCACCGCGCGCAAACTTTCCGGCGACCACCGCCAGCGGGTCGCGGCGGTTGGCCAACATTTTTAACTCGGCATGCACCATTTCCATGAAATGGTGAAAGTGCAGCCGGCGTTTGTCGGCGAATGGCAGGCCGTGGTGGAACAAATCCATCAGGTGCGTTTTGCCGCGCCCCACGCCGCCCCACAAATACGCGCCCTGCACCGGCGCTTTCCGCCTCCGCGCCGCCGCCAGCCAACCGCGCCCGCCGGTTGCAACCAGCGCATGATGAATCCCGTCGAGCAGCGCGGCGGTTTGCTCCTGCGCCGCATCATGCGCCAGCGCGCCGCGCGCAACTTCGGCGCGCCATGCGGCAAGCGGCGGGGGTGTGAAATCGGTCATCGCGTTGTAAGCGGCGGCCCGCGACATTAGCATACCGGCCATGAACATCGACTCACTGCTCGGTGAAGTCGTCCGCATTGCCGAGCGCGCCGGGCGGAAAATCCGCGACGCCGGGCCCGGCATGGCGCGCGCCAAAGCCGACGGCTCGCCGCTGACCGAGGCCGACCAGGCCGCGCACCGGGTGATTGCCGGCGAACTTGCAAGGTTGACGCCGCACATTCCGCTGTTGTCCGAGGAATCGCCGGCCGAGGTTTTTGACCGGCGCCGGGCGTGGAAAAAATTCTGGCTGGTGGACCCGCTGGACGGCACGCTGGAATTTCTTGCCGGCAGAGACGAGTTCACCGTCAACATCGCGCTAATCGAAAACAGCGCGCCGGTGATGGGCGTGGTGCACGCGCCGCGGCCGGGGCAGACGTATTTTGCGCGCAACGCCGGCGGCGGCCGGCGCGCCTTTGTGTGCGACGAAAACAAAAAACCGCACGTCATCAGCGTCAACAAAAAAAATTCGGCGGCGGTGACCGTGCTGCTGAGCCGCTCCCGCCACAACCGCGCCGCGCAGGATTTTGTGCGCGGCCTGAAAGCAAAGTTCACCGAAGTGCGCGAAGTGGCGCTCGGCAGTTCACTGAAGTTCTGCCGCATTGCCGACGGCACTGCCCATGTTTACCCGCGCTATGGCCCCACCTCGGAATGGGACACCGCCGCCGCGCAATGCATTGTGGAAGCCGCCGGCAGCAGCGTCACCACCCTCGCCGGGGCGCCGTTGCGCTACAACAAAAGCTCGCTGCAAAACCCCCACTTCATCGCCGCCGCTGACGACCGCTGGCGCCATTTTTGCGGCGCCGGTGCGGTATGATTGGGCAAAACCGAACCCAACCCCACCCACCCCAATGGAACCCCTCGCTCTTTGGGAGCAAATTTTAATCGGCGTCTTCGGCGTGCTGCTGTTGCTGTGGTGCTGGCCGCGGGCGCGGGCATTGCTGCGCGAGAGCGCCGAGGCGGAGAAAGACTGGCCGGCGCTGCTTTTGCCGGTGGGCGCGGTGGCGGCGTTTGTGGTGATTTTGATTCTGCTGGTGTGACGGTGAACCGTATTTTATTGCTCCGCCACATGGCCGGCGACGGTGACGACCGCGTCGCCCGCGCATTGCGCGCGCGCGGCGATGCGGTCTTCAGTTGCGCGCCGGCGCTCGGCGACCGGTTGCCGGACGCCGCCGAAGTGGACGCCGTGGTTTGCTACGGCGGCGCGCAAAGCGTTAACGACGACGACGCGCCCTACCTTGCGCGCGAGACCGAGTGGATTCGCCGCTGGGCGGGTGAAGGCCGGCCGTACTTCGGCATCTGCCTCGGCGCGCAACTCTTGGCGCGCGCGTTGGGCGGTGAGGTCGCGCGCCATCCGCGGGGTTTGTTTGAGATTGGCTTCGGCGAGGTGCGGCCGGTGAACGCCGGGGATTCCTTTCTGCCGCGCGCTGAAAAGTTTTTCCAATGGCACCAGGAGGGCTTCACCCCGCCGCCCGGCGCGCGGTTGCTGGCAAGGGGCGCAGTTTTTGCCAACCAAGCTTTTGCGGTGGACGAGAAAATCATCGGCGTGCAGTTTCACCCCGAAGTCACGCGCCACATGCTGTTGCGCTGGCAGCGCGAGGCGGCGCACATGCTGCAACGGCCGGAGGCGCATTCGGCGGCGCGGCAGTTGGCCGACTGGGAGCGCCACCATGAAAAGGTGCGCCGCTGGCTTGGAGGTTTTCTGGAACGCTGGCGGGGCGGGGGTGAGGACGCCGGCCGGGACGTGGGATGGGCGGCGTGATTTTGGCGGGTTCGTCAACGCCGCCGGCGCGGCGGGCGGCGCCGGTTGCGGTGCGGCGGGCGGATTACCGGCCGCCGGCGTTTTTGGTGCGGACGGCGGAGCTCACGTTTAAATTGGACGAGCGGCGCACCGAAGTCACCAACCGCATGCGGGTAACAGTCAATCCTGAGTGTGCAACCGGCGGCGGCGCGCTGGCGCTAGACGGCGAGGCCGAGTTGACCGGCGTTGCGGTGGACGGAGTCGCGATGGGCGAGTCTGAGTTCACCGTCGCCGATGGCCGGCTCACCATTCCCGGAGTCACCGGTGACGCTTTTGTCACCGTCACCACCGTTGTCAACCCGGCGGCCAACACTTCGCTGATGGGACTCTACAGTTCCGGCGGCGCGCTATGCACCCAGTGCGAGGCCGAGGGCTTTCGGCGCATCACTTTCTTCCCCGACCGCCCGGATGTGATGGCGGTGTTCACCGTCACCATCACCGCCGATGCCGCCCGCTGGCCGGCGCTGCTGTCCAACGGCAATTTGGTTGGGCAGAGCGCCGAAGACGGCATGCACACCGTCACCTGGCACGACCCGCACCCCAAGCCGTGCTACCTGTTCGCGCTGGTGGCCGGCGACTTTGCGCATCTGGCCGGCGAGTTCACCACCGCGAGCGGCCGCCGCGTTGACCTGCGCGTGTTCGCGGACAAACAAAACATCAAGAGATGCGCGTTTGCGCTGGCCGCGCTGAAAAAAGCCATGGCCTGGGACGAGAAAGTGTACGGGCGCGAGTACGACCTGGACACCTACATGATTGTCGCCGTGGACGACTTCAACATGGGCGCCATGGAAAACAAGGGGCTGAACATTTTCAACACGCGCTACGTCCTGGCCGACGAGAACAGCGCCACCGACGACGACTTCGCCGGCGTGGAAAGCGTCATCGCGCATGAGTATTTTCACAACTGGTCGGGCAACCGCGTCACCTGCCGCGACTGGTTTCAACTGAGTTTGAAGGAGGGCTTCACCGTGTTCCGCGACCAGCAGTTCACCGCCGACCACGGCTCGCCCGGCGTCAAGCGCATTGAAGACGCCGGCCTGCTGCGCACCCACCAGTTCCGCGAGGACGCCGGCCCCATGCGCCACCCGGTGCAGCCCGATTCGTACCAGGAGATCAGCAACTTCTACACGCTCACCGTCTACAACAAAGGCGCCGAGGTGGCGCGCATGATGCACGGCCTTATGGGCGCCGCCAACTTCCGGCGCGGCGCCGATTTGTATTTCGCGCGCCACGACGGCTGCGCCGTCACCATTGAACAATTTGTCCGCACGCAGGAGGAGGCCGGCGGCGTTGACCTCGGCCAGTTCCGCCGCTGGTACCACCAGGCCGGCACGCCGAGGGTGACGGTGGAACGTTCCTTCGATGCCGCCGCGCAAACGTTGACCCTGGACCTGCGCCAGCAGCCGGCGCTGGACGGGCAGAAGATGCTGCACATTCCGCTGCGCCTGGCGCTGCTGGGCGAGGACGGCGCGCACTTGCCGCTGCATGCGGTGGACGGCGCCAGGGCGGTGACGGTGGATGGCGCTGATGCGGCGGAGGCGATGGTGGAATTAAAGACGCCGCGCCTGCGGGTGGTGTTCGGCGGTCTGCAAACGCCGCCGTTGGTTTCCATTCTGCGCGGCTTCTCGGCGCCGGTGATTTTGTCCATGGCGGAAACCGAGTCTGAACTTGCGCGGCGCATGGCGGTGGACAGCGATTCGTTTAACCGCTGGGACGCCGCGCAACGTTACGCCTGCAAAGTGCTGCTCAGAAAAGTACGCGCGCTGCAGGAGGCGGCGGATGCGCCGGCGGAAACGCTGTTCCACCGTGCATTCGGCGATGCGCTGGCATCGGAAACGGCGGACGCCGACCCGGCATTGCTGGGCGCGGTGTTGAGCTTGCCGGATGAGATTTACCTTGGCGAGCAAATGGCGTGCGTGGACACCGAGGCGGTGCACCGCGCGCGGCTGGACCTGCGGCGGCGGCTGGCGGCAACACATGCGGATGCGCTGCTGGCGGCCTATCAAAAGTTGGGCGAGGGTGGGGGCGCGTACCGTTTTGACCCGGTGAGCGCCGGGCGGCGGCGGTTGCGCAATGTTTGCCTCGGCTACCTGGCGCTGCTGGCCGGGGACAAGTTTCAGCAACTGGCCGTGGCGCAGTTTGCGCGCGCCGCCAACATGACCGACACATTGGCCGCCCTCGGCGCATTGGCCAACAGCGATTCGGCGGCGCGCGCGGATGCGCTGGCGGCGTTTTACCAAAAGTGGCGCGGCGAACCGCTGGTGGTCGACAAGTGGCTGGCGATTCAGGCCGCATCGCGCCTGCCCGGCGCGTTGGCGCGGGTGCGCGAGTTGCGCGATTCCGAAGCATTCGCCCTCACCAACCCGAACAAGGTTTACGCGCTGCTCGGCACTTTCGCCCACCGCAACCCGCTGCACTTTCACGCCGCCGACGGTGAGGGCTACCGTTTCATCGCCGACTGCATCATGGAACTGGATCCGCTGAACCCGCAGGTGGCGGCGCGGCTGGCGCTGGCTTTTTCGCCGTGGCGCAGATACGACCCCGGGCGGCAGGCGAAAATGCAAACCCAGATGCGCCGCATCATGGCGCAACGCGGTTTGTCGCGCGACAGCGGTGAAATCATCGGCAAAAGTCTGGATGGCTGAGGATAAAAAATTACGCCCGGCCTCGGATGCGGCGATTCAGGAATTTCTGAACAAAGCGGCGTCGCTGCCGGTGAAAAAATCCACGGGCGAAAAATGCGGCCGGCTGATTTTCGGCATGGACGCCACCGCCAGCCGCCAGCCGGCCTGGGACCGCGCCTGCCAAATTCAGGGGCAGATGTTTGTGGAAACCGCGGCCCTCGGCGGACTGGCGATTCAACTTGTCTACTACCGCGGCTTTCATGAATTTTACGCCGGCGCCTGGCACACCGACTCCCAAGGCTTGCTCGCTGAGATGACGCGCGCCGCTTGCGCCGGCGGCTTGACCCAAATCGGCCGCCTGCTGCGCCATGCGCAAAAAGAAAACGCGCGGGAAAAAGTCCACGCCGTGGTGTTTGTCGGCGACTGCATGGAGGAGGAGGTGGACCGGCTGGCGCACGAGGCCGGCAAACTGGGCATGGCCGGGGTGCCGGTGTTCGTGTTTCAGGAAGGCTTGGACGCGGTGGCGGAAAAAGCGTTCCGTGAAATTGCAAAATTGTCCGGCGGCGCGTGGTGCTCTTTTGATGCCGGCAGCGCGCGCCAGTTGCGCGACCTGCTCGGCGCGGTGGCGGTGTTTGCCGCCGGCGGGCGGCGGGCGTTGCTGAAATACGGTGAAGGCCGCGGCGGCGCAGTGCTGCGGTTAACGCGGCAGTTCGGGGGCGGGCGGTGATTCGCCTGGTCATCGGCGGGCTTGCGCTGCTCGGGCTGATGTGGTTTCTGGCCTGGCTGGGCCGCGCGCCGCCGCAAAAACGGGCCAAGGCGGTTAAACTTTTTTTGTTGTACGCCGCCGCCGCGCTGCTGTTGTTTTTAATTTTCAGCGGCAAGTTGCACCCGTTGTTTGCGCTGGTGACCGCGCTGCTGCCGTGGATTCAGCGCGCGCTGCTGGTGCGCCGCGCATTTAATTTTTTCAAGTCGGCGCGCGGGCCCACGCCGGGGCAGCAGTCCGCCGTGCACTCGGCGCACCTGCGCATGACCCTGGACCACGACAGCGGCGCCATGGACGGTGAAATCACCGCCGGCACGCACCGCGGCCGGCGGCTGAGCGAGTTGGATTTTGCCGCGCTCAGCGCTCTGCTGGCCGAGTACCGCGCCGCCGATGCGCAGTCGGCGCAACTGCTGGAGACTTATCTGCAGCGCGAGCACGCCGCCGACTGGGCCGCCGCCGATGAGGGTGAGGACGGTGGGGGCGGGGGCGCCGCCGGCGCGGAAATGGCCGAGTTGTCGGTGGCCAAGGCCTACGAGGTGCTGGGCCTCGCCGAGGGCAGCGGGCGCGAGGCGGTGGCGGCGGCGCACAAAAAATTAATGCAAAAATTTCACCCCGACCGCGACGGCGGTTCTTCCTATCTCGCCGCGACGATTAATCAGGCGCGTGACGTGCTGCTGCGGCATCTGGACAACTCGGAGACCAAACCATGACCATTGCACTGCACACCTGGGGCACACCCAACGGCCGCAAAATTTCCATCGCCCTGGAAGAAATGCAACTGCCGTACCGGGTGCACCCGGTGAACATCACCGCCGGCGAGCAATTCGCCCCGGCGTTTCTCGCCGTCAGCCCCAACAACCGCATCCCGGCCATCGTCGACCCCGACGGCCCCGGCGGCGAGCCCATCACGTTGTTTGAAAGCGGCGCGATTTTAATTTACCTCGCCGTCAAGAGCGGAAAATTCTACCCGCAACGACCGCGGCAAAGAATGGAGGTGCTGCAATGGCTGATGTGGCAGATGGGCGGCTTCGGCCCGATGCTCGGACAGGCGCACCACTTCCGCCGCTTTGCCGGCGAAAATGTTCCCTACGCCATTGAGCGATACACCGGTGAGTCGGCGCGCTTATACGGCGTGCTGGACAAGCAACTGGCCGGACGCGAGTTTGTCGCCGGTGATTATTCCATCGCCGACATGGCGATTTATCCGTGGGCCGCGCGCCACGAATGGCAAGGCGTGGCGCCGGAACAGTATCCGCAGTTTCAACGTTGGTTTACAACAATGTCGGCGCGGGAAGCGGTGATTAAGGGGATGGCAGTGCCGGCGGCGGCTTAGCCGCGGGCGTTTTCTACGTCGGAGTCACCGTTCTCGAAGTCAGAGTCATCGTCTCCGAGGTCGGATGCGCCATTTTTAACGTCGCAACCACCACTTCCGCCTCCGGAGTCACCGTCTTAGCCTCCGCCGGCACTGTCCGGCGCGCCCTGCTCCACGCTGTACGCGTGTTCGGCAAGGCGCGCGATGTCCGGCACCGACAACAATTTACGCGCGCGGCGTTGTTTGACCAGGCCGCGCCGTTGCAGGTCGCCAATCTCCCGCGACACCACCTCGCGCGCGGTGCCAATGTGGCCGGCCAGCGCGCTATGCGACGGCAACGGGCAGTCGGGCGCGCTGTTGGCGTCGTCCGGCGCCCGGTGCTCAGCAGCCAGGCGCAACAACTCGGCATGCACGCGGCTGCGGACATTGCGCGCGCTGATGGTGAACACGCGCTCGCACAGGCGGCGGATAATCGCGCTCAGCCGCCGCAACACCGCCGCACACACATCGTTGTGGCCGCGCAACAGGAACCAGAACTGCTCGGCGTCCACATAGGCCAGCGTCACGTCGGTGAGCGCCACCACGCCGGTGGTGCGCGGCAGGCCGTCGATGGCCGCCAGTTCACCAAACATCTGCCCGGCCGCCAAATCCTCAAACGGCACCTCGCGCCCGTCACTGGTCAGCAGCGTCACCCGCAGCATGCCGGAGACCACGAAGTAAACATGGCGCACCGCATGTTCGCGCTGGCGAAACACCGGCTGCCCGCGGCGGCGGCGCAACGGCCGGCAGTGCAACGCAATGGCGCGGCGCTGTTCGGACGGCAGGGAGGAGAAGATTTCAATGTGGCTGAGGAAGTCACCGTCCATGACAGTTGCTCCGGCAGGTTGGCAATTAAAGCGACAGGCGCCGCGTGGGGACGGGACGCTTGGGTAATCTACCTGGGCGGGTGAGGGGTTGTCAAGGGTTTTTTTCGGTCGGGATTTTGGGGTTTTTGAGGGTGATGGTTGGGGGGTGGCTTGGCATGGGGATCACCCCAAACGTGGCTTGGATTGGGGGTTTTTACGTGATTTGCCCCACATCTTAGCGGAGGTGGGGATGGTTGCGGCGTTCATTGCCTTTTCCGTTGTCAAGGAATCTACC
>RKSH01000185.1 GCA_007570945.1 Gammaproteobacteria bacterium
GATGCCGAGGGCGGCATGGGCCAACATGGGCCTCAGGTGGTTTGTTTGCCGGCCTTGCAAGCGCCGGGCGGCAAGGACGCGAAAGTATGAAATTATTCTTCCGGTCCAGCGCGGCCCCAGGTGCCTCACTTCCACCGACGGTGGAATCCGGCGCAATTGGCGGCGGTGACTTCGCCAGATTCTGGTGTTTAGGGTTGAACACGCGCACTGAGTTTGGAATAAGCGGCAGATGGTTTCCTTTCGCGCTGAACAACAGCAGGTCAACCCGGTGGCCCGCCGCCGCCAGCCCCGAGGCGAGATTTAACGCGGCGCGTTGCGCCCCGCCCTCCAACATATCGTTGAGCACGATGCCAATCCGCTTGCGCTTCATGTGCCCGCGCCCCGGATTGCCGCCTCAGTGGCGAACACTCCCGCCTTCGCCGCCACATAGTCCACGCGCCCGGCGCGCAATGCGCGCAGGCATTCGGCGGGGGTGTGGATGATGGGCTCTTCGTGGGCGTTGAAACTTGTGTTAATCAGCGCCGGCAAGCCGGTTTTTTGTTTGAAGCGGCGCAGGATGTCCGCGTAAAGCGGGTTTTGCGCCTCGCTGACAATTTGCGGGCGCGCGCTGCCGTCCAGGTGCACCACCGCCGGAATCTTTTCGCGCCATTCGCCGCGCACCTCGCAGGTGATGGTCATGAATTTTGCGGCATGGCGGGCGGCATCGGCGAGGCGGAACACCTCATCGGCGTCTTCCTCAAGCACAAACGGGGCGAAAGGCATGAACTCGGTGCGCCCCAGTCTTTTGTTGAGCGTGTCGTTCACGCTTTTATCGGCGGGGCTGGCGAGAATGCTGCGGGCGCCGAGGGCGCGCGGGCCGAATTCCATGCGCCCGCAAAAAAGGGCGACGATTTTCCCCCGGCGCAGCAGTTCGGCGGCGGTGCCGGCCACGCCGCCCTCACCCTCCACCCGGGCGATGCCGGGCGCGTCGAACACTTTCGGCAGCCCGCCGTCAAAAGCGCCGCCCCAATACACGTTTTCCAGCCGCCGCCGGCGCGACAGCCAGGCCGGCCAACCGTCGCGTTGCAGAAGAAACTGGTACAAGCCGCCCACCGCCAGCCCCTCGTCGCCCATGCCGGGGAAAATAAAAACCTCCTCCACTCCCGGCAGTTCTGCGATGCGCTGGTTCAGCAGAACATTGGCAAACACGCCGCCGGCCAGCGCCACCTGCCGCGCGCCGGTGCGCCGCAGATAAACGCCAATGGATTGCAGCAGAATGTCCTCGGTTAATTTTTGAATGGAGGCGGCGGCGTTTTGCGGCGTGGTTGTCTTCGCCAGGCGGAAAATCAAATCCTGCATTTCCTCGTTGCTCTTGAAGTCGGCATGGACGCGGCCGTCCTCAATGATTCTGAAGTGCGATTTAAGTTCCCCCGCCAGCAGCGGTTCGCCGTAAGCGGCAAGGCCGGTCAGTTTTCCCTCGTGGCGGTTGCGGCGGTAGCCGAGGGCGGCGGTCATGCCGGCATAGGCCAGGCCGATGCTGTCCACCGGCTCGCCGCCCGGGACAAAACTCTCGGTGCTGCCGCCATGCAGGGTGCGAAGTTTCCGCCCGCGCAAGTGGTAGGCGGAATAAAAAGTGTTGTCGCCGCCGCCATCGGCGGTGTATGCCAGCGCGTTATCGTGGCCGGTGAAAAACAAGGCGGAAAGCGCATGCGCCAGATGGTGCTCGTAAGAAAAAAATTGCGCGCCGCGGCGCAGGCCGATATCCGCCATGTATTGCGCCGGGTTGAACTTTGCCGAATAAGTCAGCCCGCGGTAATCCGCGCCGTGCCAGCGCGCCGCGGCGGCTCTAGGCACGCCGCGCAATTTTGCAACGGCGTTGTTCACCGACCTGCGCCACGGCCACGGTGAAAAATATTTCACATCCATCGCGTTGGTGGACGCCGCCAGCACATCAACATCGCGCAACTTTGCGCCGGCAATGCGCAGTGCCTCGGCAATGGTCGGCGCATGCGCGCCCCGCCCGTCACCCTTGATTCGAGTCAGGTGCTCGGTTTGCACCGCCGCAAGAATTTCATAGTCCTCGGCGACAACCGCGGCCGAGTCGTGATGAATGGCGTTGCCGAGTGCAAGAATCAGCACCGGCGCGCCTCGGCATGAAAAACCCTCACCGCCCGGCCCCCATCCACCAGCCCAGGGCGAACATGGCGATGGCGGCGGCGAGGCGCAGCACATGGTCGCGGTGTTTTTTCCATCTTGTGGGGCGGTGGCGAACGTGGCGGCCGAAGCCGGTGTGCTTGACCGCATCGTTTTCCAGCGCAACTTGAAAATAGCCCCGCGCCGCATAATGCCCGCTGGCGGCGACTTCGGCATCGGCGCCGGTGCCGCCGCCGGCCAATGCGGTGTAACCGCCGGCCGGATAATCGCCGCGCCGCCTGAGGCCGGGGTTGAACGAAAAACACTGGCTGTGCGCCCACCCGGACTCCAGCCGGTAAAACGCAACGCCGTCCACAACCCGGCGCGCGCCGAGGCGCAGCGGGCGGACGCCGTAGTAGGCCAGGTCGTGGTGGTAACTGCGCAACTGCACCAGCAGCGCGTGCGGCTCGGCTTGCAGAATTTTTTTTGAGTCTTCAATAAAACCCGGGCGGTAGAACAGCCAATCGTCCTCCAAATGGAAAATGTAGGGCGTCGTGACTTCGGCGTAGACCTTGTCCACCGCCGCAACCTGTCCCGCGGATGGGCGGTTGAGCCTCACCCTCACCAACCCGCGGACGGATTCGGGAATGCAATTCTCCACGCCCGCTTTTGCCGAATCCTCAATGAGAAAAAAATCCCGCAAGGGGTAAGTGTTGTGGCGGAAAAAACTGTCCAGCGTCCGCCGCAGCAAATCAAACCGCCCGCAACTGGTGAGGACGGCGGTGACATCGCTGTCGCTGGCAAACACCGTCAACTTTCCACCAGCGGCCGTGCGGCCATGACGGCGCGGGCCAGGGGCAGATACTGCCGTTCAATAATTTGCGCCACATCAAAATTCTTTTTTGCGTAATCCCGAATTTCCCGGCGCATGCCAAGCGCCGCGGCGCGGTTTTTCGCAATGACGGCGGTTACATAATCGCGGTCGGTGATTTTTTCCTCCGGGACGAGGTCAATGAACGGCAGCGACGTGTCCAAATTCGCCGCGTTGGTTTGCGAGATAACCAAACCCAAACCGCTTGCCATCGCCTCCAGACAAACGAGCGCGGCGGCGACTTCGGATTCGCTCAGCAGCACCAGGTTGGCGTAGTCGGTTAAATCATTTTCCACCTGCACCCGGCTCCACTCGCCGAGATAATCTTTGCCGAGGGCGATGTCATCCTCCACCGGCCCGGCAAAATAAAGTCCGGGAATTCCGCGCAATAGATGCTGCCGCTTTCTGCGGTTGACGATGGCCAGGCAAAGGGAATGTTCCCGGTGCCGCGGTGTTTCGGTGAACCGAAACCGCCCGGCCATCAGACCGTTGGAAATCACATGCGCGCATCCGGGCGGCGCCCCGGCGGCCACATAATGCCGCCGAATGTTTTCGGACAAGCAGATGATGCGCGTGTTTTTCTGCAATGCGCGGCGGTGGTAAGGGTAATCCGCCAGCGAAACCTCCGGCGCGTGGTCGGTGAGAAAAATTCCCCGGCAGCGCAACCAGCGGCTGAGATTGAAATATTTGGATGCATGAA
>RKSH01000025.1 GCA_007570945.1 Gammaproteobacteria bacterium
CCGCCCGCGCCGCTTGCTACACTTGAAATCTGCAAGAGCCAATGTACGAGTCCAGCCGTGAACCATAAAAATGACAATCCGGATAAAATGAAACCGCCGGTGCGGGTTGCCGTGACCGGGGCCGCCGGGCAAATCAGTTACAGCCTGGCATTTCGCATCGCCTCCGGCGCCATGCTGGGGCCTTCGCAACCGGTGATTTTGCAGTTGCTGGAAATTCCACCGGCCCTGGGCGCGCTGAACGGGGTGGTGATGGAGCTCGGCGACTGCGCGTTTCCGCTGTTGCGCGAGGTTGTCGCCACCGACGACCCCGCCGTTGCATTCGGCGACGCCAACTATGCATTGCTGGTCGGCGCCCGGCCGCGCACCGCCGACATGCAGCGTTCCGACCTAATTAAGGAGAACGCCGCCATCTTCAGCGTGCAGGGCAGGGCGCTCAACGACAGCGCGCGGCGCAATGTCAAGGTTCTGGTGGTGGGCAACCCGGCCAACACCAACGCGCTCATCGCCCGCCACAACGCGCCCGACATTCCGGCCGCGCAGTTCACCGCCATGACCCGCCTTGACCACAACCGCGCCATCGCCATGCTCGCCGCCCACACCGGCGCCCACACCACCGACATTAAGCGCATGATTGTGTGGGGCAACCACTCGGCGACGCAGTACCCCGATTTGAACCACGCCACCGTCGGCGGCCGTCTGGCCGCCCGCAAGGTCAAGGAGTCGTGGGTGCGCGAGCAGTTCATTCCGCGGGTGCAGAACCGCGGCACCGAGGTCATCCGCGCGCGCGGCGCCTCCAGCGCGGCCTCGGCCGCCGCCGCCGCCATCGACCACATGCGCGACTGGGCCCTCGGCACCGCCGACGGCGACTGGGTCAGCATGGGCATTCCCAGTGACGGCAAATACGACATCGCCGAGGGCGTGATTTTTTCCTATCCCGTCACCTGCACCGGCGGCAAATACCGCGTGGTGCAAAGTCTGCCCATCGACGAGTTCAGCCGCGCCAGGCTGGACGCCAGCGACGTCGAACTGCGACAGGAGCGCGACGCCGTCAAGCAACTGCTGTAGTTGCACCGTGGACGGCGCGCAAGTCTCGGTGGTCATCCCGGTGCACAACCGCCGCCGCCTGGTGCGCCGTGCGTTGCGCTCGGTTCTGCGCCAGCAGACCCTGCCGCGCGAAGTCATCGTGGTGGACGACGGTTCCGACGACGGCAGCGCCGAGGCCGCCCAGGCGGAAGCCGAATCTCTCAAAGCGGAGGCGGAGACTGCAGAGGTGACGGTCGAAACCGCTGAGTCAAGAGTCCAAACCGCCGCCGGTGGCGCCGTCGCCGTCCGCATCATCCGCAACGCGCGCAATCTTGGCGTCAGCGCGGCGCGCAACATGGGCGCCGCCATGGCGGCCGGCGCGTGGGTTGCATTTCTTGACTCCGACGACGAATGGCTGCCGCACAAACTCGGCGCGCAATTGGAGTGCATCGCGCGCAATCCCGGCAGTTGCCTGTGTCACGGCGATGAGATTTGGCTGCGCAACGGCGCGCGCATCAACCCGAAGCGCAAACACCGCAAGCGCGGCGGGTGGATTTTCCGCCACTGCCTGCCGCTGTGCATCATCTCGCCGTCGGCGGTGATGGTGCGGCGCGACGTGTTGCGCGAGTGCGGCGGTTTTGACCGGAATCTGCCGGTGTGCGAGGACTATGATTTGTGGCTGCGCCTGTGCGCGCGCCATCCGGTGCTGTGCGTGCCGCAGGCGTTGCTGGTGAAGCACGGCGGCCATGCCGGCCAGTTGTCGCGCCGCCACTGGGGCCTGGACCGTTTCCGCGTGCGCGCGCTGGAAAAAATTCTGCACAGCGGCGCGCTGGGCGAGGGTGATTACGCCGCCGCCCGCGACGCGCTGCTCGCCAAACTGCAAATCCTCACCAACGGCGCGCGCAAACGCGGCAACGATGCGGGGCACAAGACTTTCGCCGCGCGCCTGGAGCACTGGCGGGAGACGGCAAATGGCGCGGCGCGCACCGCTCATTGACGGCCTGCAGTTCTGCCGCTATCGGCGGGAGATTTTTGCGCAGATGCGGCGCGGCAAGGTTGACGCCGCCCATGTCACCATCGCCTACCACGAAAACCGCATTGAGACGCTGGGCAACATTGCGGCGTGGAACCGCCGCTTCCAAGACAACGCCGACTTGCTGTTGCACGCCGACTCCGCCGCCGCCATCCGCCGCGCCATGGCCGGGGACAAGACCGCCATTCTGTTCGGCTTTCAAAACTGCTCGCCGCTGGACGACGACCTCGGCATGGTGCAAATCTTCCGCGGCCTCGGCGTGTGTTTTATGCAACTAACCTACAACAACCAGAGCGTGTTGGCCGCCGGCTGTTATGAAAAACACGACGCCGGCGTCACCCGCTTCGGCCGCGAAGTCATCCGCGAGATGAACCGCGTGGGCATGGTGGTGGACATGTCGCACAGCGCCGAGCGTTCCACGCTGGACGCAATTGAAATTTCGCGCCGCCCCATCGCCGTCACCCACGCCAACCCGGAATTTTTTCACCGCGCGCCGCGCAACAAGTCCGACACCGTGCTTAAAGAACTCGCGCAAAGCGGCGGCGTCCTCGGCCTGAGTTTGTATCCGCACCATCTGAAAAGCGGCTCCGAATGCTCGCTGGAATCTTTCTGCGCCATGGCCGAGCGCACGGTGGAAATCATGGGCGAGAAACACGTCGCCATCGGCTCCGACCTGTGCCAGGGCCACGGCGACGAGGTGGTGGCGTGGATGCGCGACGGCAAATGGCGCCGCAAAAGCGGGGGTGAGGCCGAAGCGCGCTGGCCGCCGCCGCTGCCATGGTTTGCCGGCAACGAGGACTTCGGCAACATCAAAGCCGGACTCCGCCGGCGCGGCTTCACCGAGGCGCAAGCGGCGGCGGTGATGGGCGGCAATTGGATGAATTTTCTGGAACACTCCCTTGCCCCCGGCGGTTGACAGCACTTGCGGCGGTTTCGGCCCGCCGTCACCGTTGCGTCCGCCGCAACAGGTGATGCGCCTTGCGCGGCTCGGCGCGTTCCACCAGACGCGCCTTAGTTTTGTCCGCTCGCTGGTGCGCAAAATTGCGCGCCCGCCGTGGCGCATTGCGCCGCCGCAATTGTCGCTGGACGAACATGGTTTCGGCCGCGCCGTTTACCGGGTGCGGGGCGCGCGCGGTGATTACAGTTTCATCGCCTTCGCCAACCCGCTCAGCGCCGGGGAGCGCAGCGACCGGGTGATTGCCGAGCGCTGGGACACCGCTTTTGTGCTGGCCGCGGGCGGTGTGGATGAGGCCGGCATCGCGCGGCTGGCGCGCAACATTCCGCTGCAGGAAGCCGGCCGCTGCACCGCCGGCGAGTTGGTGCTGAGCCGCGCCAACAAGAGCGTCCGCCTGTTTGAACATGTCGCCGCCTCCCTGGCCGCCGGCCGCCAGCCTGAGGTGGACAAAATCGCGCCGGTGGGCTACCTGCTGCGCACCACGGCGGTGTACGGCAACGGCAAATTCGGCCTCGCCGATTTCGCCAAGGTTTGCGGCGGTGATTTCGACGCGCCGTTCAGCGCGCAGATGTTCACCGTTTACATGGCGCGGCAATTTTCCTTTGACCTGGTGGAGCACATCGCGCGCCATCGCAACCGGCGCAAGTTCACCCCGCTGGCGCCGGCGGTGAAAAGATTTTTCGGCGTCGGCAACGCCACCGGACTCGGCATGGCGCCGTTTTTGGTGCACCACCCGCGACTCATCGGCCGCTGGATTTACCACCGCGAGCGCGCCCTGGCGCGGGTGCGCGGCCGCCGGCCGGAGCCGGCGCGGTTGGCGCGCTTTGCCGGCCTCCTGGAGCGCGCCCTCATCCACACCGCCGAGATCACCGTGGAAGACGCCGCGCAAACGAAACGCAACCAAGAATTGTGCGCCGATTTGCGGAAGTTTGAGGCGGAGTTTTTCGGCGGCGGTGAAGCCGGGAAAAATTTTCCGTCGTGGCAACGCGCGCTCCGTTGGAGTGAAGATAACGCCGGCCTGGAGGCGCAGGAGATGCTGGTCAGTCTGCTGCTGGAGGCTTACCCGGAGTTGAACGAAATGGAAAACGCCATGGGCGGGGACGAGCGCCTGGCGGCAGCGCCGGCCATGCCGCTGCGAGAATTAAAACAACTGCTGGAACGCAACTACGGTTTCGCGTTGCGCTGTGACTTTGGCGACCCGCGGCAGAGCGCCGTGTTCTGGTATTACTCGGCGGAGATGGAAGAACCGCGACTCGGCCGCCGCGGCCATGAACCCGGCGCCGAGCGCGAGATGGCGGTGGACATTGCGCGCCGCGCGGCGGCTTTGCATGACTGTTTGGCGCGCCTGCCGGCCGCCGAGTTGGACGGCGCGGTGGGCGATTTTCTGCTGCGCCGCCCCGACTTGCGCGGCATCGTGCGGCGGGTGCAGGGCCTGGCCGATTGCCCGTACGGCGAGATTCACGACAACCTGGTGGCGGAGGGTTGCCGCCCCATGGATGTTCTGCGGTGCAAACTTTCGCTGTTCGGCGCCAGCAAGTTTGACCCCAAATCGGATTTGTGGACGCGCATCACTTTGTTTCAGGGCGCGCCGCCGGTGGCGGAGTTGGGGCGCGGCGACGCCGATGACTGGGCTTTCCCGTGCAAGCCGGCGCCGTGAACATTTCGGTCAACGAACTGGAGTCCACGGTTAAGAAAGCGCTTGCCGGCCTTGGTTTTCCCTACGGCGCCGATGCCGAGGGCGCGGCCATGGCGCGCACGCTGGAATGCGCCGGGCTTGGCGGCGTGCAACTGCTGCTCGGCGCGCTGCCGCAGTTGCGCCGCCGCGGTTTTCCCCGCGCCATGCCGCTGGTGGATGCCGGCGGCGGCCGTTTTGACGGTTCCGACGTCGCGGGTGTTGCATTGGCGCCGTCGGTTGTTGACTTTGCGGTGCAACATGGTCAGTCAACCGTGTGCAATGCCGGATGCACGTTGCAAAGTGGCGGGTCCACGTTGCAAAACGGCGGCCAGAGTTTGTGGTTCGCCGCCGCCGCGCTGGAAGCGGCGAGTCCCGGCGTGTGCTTCACCGTCCGATGGCGGGCGGTGGAGCGGGAATGGTGCGCGACGGTGGATGGCGATGCGATGTCGCTGTCAAGCCGGCCGGCGGTTGCGGCGGTTGAGGAGTCCGCCGCCCTCACCGTCACCCGCCACGGCAAACTCCCCGCGGCACCTCCCGGCAAGCCGCACCTCACCGCCGGGCAGCACCGTCGCCGCCGTGAGCGGCGCTTTGCCGAAGGCATCAAAATCGCCGCCGGCGACTGGCGGCAACTGAAAAAACTCGCCGCCCTCACCCTCGTCCCGGCCACCGCCGCCTCCCGCGCCCAGGGCGCCGGCGGCGGCGATGCAAACGACTGACCACCACCCTCGCCGCCGCCCCTACCCAAACCGCCGCCGCGCATTTATACTCAGGCCATGCAGAAAGTTGCCGCCGCCGATGCCGCCGATGCCGCCGCCGCCGAGGTTTTGACCGGGGCGGAAATCGTGGTGCGGTGTTTGCGCGACGAGAAGATTGAATTTATTTTCGGCTATCCGGGCGGGGCGGCGCTGCACATTTACGACGCGCTGTACCGCCAGGACGAAGTCAAGCACGTCCTGGCCCGCCACGAGCAGGGCGCGGCGCATGCCGCCGACGGTTATGCGCGCGCCACCGGCCGGCCGGGGGTGGTGCTGGTGACTTCGGGGCCGGGCGTCACCAACACCATCACCGGCATCGCCACCGCCTACATGGATTCCATTCCCATGGTGGTGATTTGCGGGCAGGTGCCGCGCCACTTAATCGGCGACGATGCGTTTCAGGAGGTGGACGCCTGTGGCGTGTCGCGGCCGTGCGTCAAGCACAACTTTCTGGTCAACGACGTCAGCGAGCTCGCGCTGACCATCAAGAAAGCGTTTTACATCGCCACCACCGGCCGGCCGGGGCCGGTGTTGGTGGACATTCCCAAGGATGTCACCGCGCAAACCGCCCCGTACCGCTACCCGCGGCAGATTCGCATCCGCTCCTACGCCCCGGTGCACCGCGGCCACCCCGGGCAGGTGCGCAAGGCGGTGCAACTGTTGCGCGATGCGCGGCGGCCGATGATTTACACCGGCGGCGGGGTGGTGCAAAGCGGCGGCGCGGCGGCCGCGGCCCTCACCGACCTGGTGCGCATTCTCGGCTACCCGTGCACCAACACGCTGATGGGCCTCGGCGCGTTCCCGGCCAGCGACAAATTATTCGTCGGCATGCTCGGCATGCACGGCACTTACGAGGCCAACATGGCCATGCACCACTGCGACGTGCTGCTCGCCGTGGGCGCGCGCTTTGACGACCGCGTGACCGGCGAGTTGTCTACTTTCTGCCCTTACGCGAAGATTATTCATGTGGACATCGATCCGTCCTCCATCGGCAAGAACGTGAAAGTGACGGTGCCCATTGTCGGCGACGCCGGCAAGGTGCTGGCCGACATGGTGGCGGTGTTGCGCGGCGGTGGCAACGGCGGCGCCGGCGGCGGCAACCGGCACCTGGGCGGTTGGTGGAAACAGATTGAAGAGTGGCGCGCGGTGGACTCGCTACACTACGACCGCGGCAGCGCGCTCATCAAGCCGCAGTTCGTCATTGAAAAACTGCACGAGGTCACCAAAGGCGGGGCTTTCGTCACCTCGGACGTGGGCCAGCACCAGATGTGGGCGGCGCAGTTTTACAACTTTGACCGGCCGCGCCGCTGGATTAACTCCGGCGGCCTCGGCACCATGGGTTTCGGCCTGCCGGCGGCCATGGGCGTGCGCCTCGGCCATCCCGAGGCCACCGTGTGCTGCGTCACCGGCGAGGCCAGCATCATCATGTGCATTCAGGAACTGTCCACCTGCAAGCAGTACGACTTGCCGCTGAAGATCATCAACCTCAACAACCGCTACATGGGCATGGTGCGCCAGTGGCAGGAGTTTTTCTACGACCGCCGCTACTCGCACTCGTACATGGACGCGCTGCCGGACTTTGTCGCGCTGGCGGAGAGTTTCGGCCACATCGGCGTGCGCGTGGAGCGCCCCGGCGACGTGGAAGGCGCGCTGGTTGAGGCCATCAGCGACAAGGACCGCCTGGTGTTCATGGACTTCATCACCGACCAGACGGAAAACGTCTACCCCATGATTGCGGCCGGCAAGGGCCACCACGAGATGCACCTGCGCTCCGCCGCCGGCGGTGACGGCGGCGCGCCGGCCGAGCGCGAGTTGGCCTGAGCGCCGCCCATGGAAGAGCGGCGCAGAATTATTTCCATCCTGATGGAGAACGAGGCCGGCGCATTGTCGCGCGTCGCCGGCCTGTTCTCGGCGCGCGGGTTTAACATTGAGTCGCTGACCGTGGCACCCACCGAGGACAGCACGTTGTCGCGCATGACACTGGTCACCGACGGCGACGAGGCGGTGATTGAGCAGGTCACCAAGCAGTTGAACAAGTTGGTGGACGTGGTGAGACTGATGGACCTCACCGACGACCGCCACATCCAGCGCGAGTTGATGCTGGTCAAGGTGGAGGTCACCGGCGAGGCGCGCGAGGAGGTCAAGCGTCTGGTGGACATCTTCCGCGGCAATGTGGTGGACGTGGGCGAGACGCTGTACACCGTGGAACTCACCGGCGCCGGCGACAAGCTGGACGCTTTTCTCGAGGCGCTGTCGCCGAACCGCATCGTGGAGGTGGTGCGCAGCGGCATCTCCGGCATCGCCCGCGGCGGCCGCGCGCTCACCGTGCGCTGAGCGGCCATGCCGCGGGCTGATTTTCTGTTGACCCTGACTCTTTCACCCGACCCAGCGGAGGAACCATGAAAGTTTTCTACGACCAAGACGCCGACCTGTCCATTATTCAGGGCAAGGTCGTCGCCGTGATTGGCTACGGCTCCCAGGGCCACGCCCATGCCAACAACCTGAACGACAGCGGCGTGGAAGTGGTGGTGGGCCTGCGCGCCGACTCGCCGTCGCGCGGCAAGGCGGAAAAAGCCGGGCTGGCGGTGGCCGCCGTGCCTGATGCGGTGGCGCGCGCCGACGTGGTGATGGTGCTGGCGCCGGATGAAAAACAGCCGGCGCTGTTTGAGTCCGACATCGCGCCGCACCTGGCGCCCGGCGCGGCGCTTGCCTTCGCCCACGGCTTTTCCATTCACTTCGGCTTCATTAAACCGAAGGCCGACAACGACGTGTTCATGGTCGCGCCCAAAGGCCCCGGCCACCTGGTGCGCTCCACCTTCACCGCCGGCGGCGGCGTGCCGACTCTCATCGCCGTGCAGCAGGACGCCGGCGGCCGCGCCCGCGACATCGCGCTGTCCTACGCCTGCGCCAACGGCGGCGGCCGCGCCGGCGTCATTGAAACCACCTTCCGCGAGGAAACCGAGACCGACCTGTTCGGCGAGCAGACCGTGCTGTGCGGCGGCGCCACCGCCCTCGCCCTGGCCGGGTTCGAGACGCTGGTGGAGGCCGGCTATTCGCCGGAGATGGCCTACTTTGAATGCCTCCACGAACTTAAATTAATCGTGGATTTAATTTACGAGGGCGGCATCTCCAACATGCGCTACTCCATTTCCAACACCGCCGAATTCGGCGACCTGACCCGCGGCCCGCGAATTGTCAACGACGCCACGCGCGCCGAGATGAAGCGCATTTTGGAGGAGGTCCAATCCGGCAAATTCGCCAAGGAATGGATGGAGGAAAACCGCAGCGGCGGCAAAAAGTTCCAACGATTGCGCGACCGCGGCCGCGCCCACCCGGTGGAAACGGTGGGCGAAAAATTGCGCGCCATGATGCCGTGGATCCAGGCCGGCAAAGTGGTGGACAAGTCGCTGAACTGACGGTGTCGACGGTGGCGCAACAGTGAAAGCCGCGAGCCAGCCGCTGATAGCCAAAGAGGGCTGGGGCGCCGTCGCCGTCACCCTCGCCGTCGCGCTGGCCGCGACCTGGCTGGCCGGCTGGTGGTCGCTGCCGTGCTGGCTGGTGCTGGTTTTTGTCCTGCAATTTTTCCGCGACCCGAAGCGTGCCGTGCCGCAGGGTGACGGCCTGGTGGTTGCCCCGGCCGACGGCAAGGTGGTGTTCGCCGGCCGCGCCGAGGACCCCTACCTTAGACGGCCGGCGCTGATGGTGAGCGTGTTTATGAACGTGTTTTCGGTGCACGCAAACCGCGCGCCGCTGGCCGGGGAGGTGCGCCGGATAAAATATTTCCCCGGAAAATTTTTCAACGCCGCCCTGGACAAATCCTCGGCGCAAAACGAGCGCAACATGATATGGATTCACGGCGACGCCGGCGCCGATGTGGTGTGCGTGCAAATCGCCGGCCTCATCGCCCGCCGCATCCTGTGCCACGCCAGCCCGCACCAGCGCCTGCGCACCGGCCAGCGCTACGGCTTCATCCGCTTCGGCTCAAGAGTGGACCTTTACCTGCCCGAGCACGCGCAACTGAAAGTAAAACTCGGCGACAAAGTGCGCGGCGGGGCGGATGTGGTGGCGGAACTGGGCCCGCCTCCGCAATGAACCGCGCGGTGCGTAATTTCGGGCAAGTGTTCACACCGGACCGCATTGTCCGCGAAATGCTGGCGCTGAAAAAAAACCACGGCGGAACTTTGGAGCCGGCCTGCGGCGACGGCGCGTTCATGCGGCATTTGGGCGCCGACTGCGTGGGGGTGGAAATTCAGCGCAAACTCGGCGGTGACAGCCGCATCATTCACGCCGATTTTTTCGCCCGCCCGCGCGCGGAAAAATTCGCCACCGTCATCGGCAACCCGCCATATGTTCGCTTTCAGGATATTTCGCCGGCCACCCGCGCGCTGTTGCCTATGGAAAATTTTGACCGCCGCGCCAACCTCTATTTGTTTTTCATCGACAAATGCCTCGACCACCTGCGCGCCGCCGGCGAATTAATTTTCATCACACCGCGTGATTTTTTCAAGGCCACCTGCGCGCGCAAACTTAACCGCCGTCTGTTCGCCGAAGGCGCGTTCACCCATTGCCGGGAAACCGGCGACGAAAGAATTTTCCCCGGCTTCTCCCCGACCTGCGCGGTGTGGCGCTGGCAGAAAGGGCGGCGTGGCAGAAGCCTGGCCGATGGCCGGGTGTTTCGTTTTCAGGCCGGGCAAATTTGGTTTGATGCGCCGGGCCTTGTCTGCAAAAAAACCCGCACCGTCGGCGATGTGTTCACGGTCAAAGTCGGCGCGGTCAGCGGCGCCGACCGAATTTTCACCAACCACAAACGTGGCTGCACCGATTTTGTCTGCTCGCAAACCGCAAAAACCGGCGCCACCCGCCGCATGATTTACAACCGCCACGACCCGGCCCTGAACCGCCATAAAAAAATTCTCTTGCAGAGGCGCATCCGCAAATTCAACGACCGCAATTGGTGGCAGTGGGGCCGCGCCTATCCCGAGTCGCCCGCGCCGCGCATTTATGTCAACTGCAAAACCCGAAACGAGTCGCCGTTTTTCCTCCACCGAGCCACCGCTTTTGACGGTTCGGTACTCGCGTTGTTTGCAAAACAACCGACCGACCTCGCCGCCGCGCTGGAAAAATTAAACAAAGCCGACTGGCGGCAACTCGGTTTTGTTTGCGGCGGCCGTTTTCTGTTCACCCAGCGCTCCCTTGAAAACGCGCCGCTGGATTTATAAACTGATTTCCTTTCCATGCCCCTCAAACCCAAATTCCCCCCCCCCCCCGGGGC
>RKSH01000091.1 GCA_007570945.1 Gammaproteobacteria bacterium
GATTTGCGAGACCGAAATGCCGCCGGTCAAGGACATGGGCAACGGCCACAAAATCGCCTGCCATCTGGACGCCGAAACTTTCGGCAAGATGGAGCCGGTCATCACCCTCGCCGAGCGCAAAGCCGCCTGAGCGCCGGCAACGGCCGCCACGGTGTTTTATAAAAACACCGTCATTGCGCAGTCCGCCAGCATCACCCGGCGGACTGCAACCGTCGCTTTCGCCGTTGCAACCGCCGCCTGCACGGTTGACGGCACGAGTCTCGGCCTTAGATTCACGAACTGAACATGCCCCCCTGCGATTCGGCCAGCGGGTTGGCCACGCCCAGGTGGCGGCAAGCCTGCGGGGTGACGATGCGCCCCCTTGGGGTGCGCACCAGGAAACCCTGCTGCAACAGGTACGGTTCCACCACATCCTCAATGGTGCCGCGCTCCTCGCTGAGGGCGGCGGCCAGGGTGTCCACGCCCACCGGGCCGCCGTTGAATTTTTCCACCACCGCGGACAGCAGTTTGCGGTCCAGCACGTCCAGTCCGCACCGGTCCACCTCCAACATGTCCAGCGCGCGGCGGGCGGTCTCCAGGCTCAGCCGGCCGTCGCCTTTGACCTCGGCGTAGTCGCGGGCGCGGCGCAGGAGGCGGTTGGCGATGCGCGGCGTCCCCCGCGAGCGGCGCGCCACCTCGGCCAAGCCGGCCTTGTCGGCCGGCACCTTGAGAATGCCCGCCGAGCGCGCGACGATGCGCGCCAGATCCTCGCTGCTGTAGAACTCAAGACGGTGCACAATGCCGAAGCGGTCGCGCAGCGGCGAGGTCAGCAGGCCGGCGCGGGTGGTGGCGCCCACCAGGGTGAACGGCGGCAGGTTCAACTTGATGGAGCGCGCCGACGGGCCCTCGCCGATGATGATGTCCAACTGAAAATCCTCCAGTGCCGGATACAAAATCTCCTCCACCACCGGGCTGAGACGGTGAATCTCGTCCACAAACAACACATCGCCCTCCTCCAGATTGGTCAGCAACGCGGCCAGGTCGCCGGCTTTTTCCAGCACCGGCCCGGAGGTCTGGCGCAACTGACTGCCGAGCTCGCGCGCGATAATGTGGGCCAGCGTGGTCTTGCCCAGGCCCGGCGGGCCGAACACCAGAACATGGTCCATCGCCTCCCCCCGCGCCCGCGCCGCCTGAATAAAAATTTCCAGTTGCTCGCGCGCCGTCGCCTGGCCCACAAAATCGGCGAAACGCAGCGGGCGCAAACTGCGCTCAATGCGCACCTCCTCGTCGTCAGCGGCGGCGGCCGACACTTTGCGCCGGTCGTTCATGGGCGCCCCGCCGCGGCAGTGCGCAGCGCGGCGCGAATTAATTGCTCGCTGCTTTGCGCCCCCCCGCCCTCGCCCGCGGCGCGCACCGCGCGAATGGCCTCGGCCGGCTTGTAGCCCAGCGCCACCAGCGCGCTCACCGCATCGCGCACCGGGTCGGGCGCGGCACCGGCGGCGGCCGGGGCCTCACCCTCACCCATGCGGTCGCGCATTTCCACCAGCAGGCGCTCGGCGGTGCGGCGGCCGATGCCGGGAATGCGCACCAGTTTGCCGGCCTCGCCGGCGCTGACGCAGTCGCGAAATTCAGGCGGCGTCATGCCGGAGAGAATGGCCAGCGCGACGCGCGGGCCGACGCCGTTCACCCTGAGCAGCGCGCGGAACAAGTCGCGCTCGGCGGCGGCGCTGAAGCCGTACAGCCGCTGCGAGTCCTCGCGCACCAACATGTGCACAAACAAGGATGCGCGCGCGCCGACCTCGGGCAGGTCGCTGAAAGTGGTCATGGACGCCTCCAGTTCGTAACCGACGCCGCCGACGCTGAGCAAAAGTTGCGGCGGTTTCTTGTCGGCGAGCTCGCCCTGCAGGTGGCCAATCATGACTGTCCACCCGCCGCGGCCAGGCGCCGGCTGGCGGCACGGCTGTGGGCATGGCAAATGGCGCAGGCCAAAGCGTCGGCGGCGTCCTCCGGCGGCGGCTGCGTCATGCCCAGCAGCGCGCGCACCATGTGCTGCACTTGTTGCTTGTCGGCCGCGCCATAGCCCACCACCGCCTGCTTGATGCGGCGGGCGCCATATTCGGCCACCGGCAATCCGGCGCGCACCGCCGCGCAAATCACCGCGCCGCGGGCATGCCCCAGCACCAGCGCCGAGTGCGCGTTGCGCGCCATGAACACCTGCTCCACCGCCAGCAGGCCGGGCCGGTATTCGGAGATCACGCGGCTCATACCGTTGAAAATTTTTTCCAACCGTTCAGGCAGCGCCAGGTCGCCGGGTTTAATTTGATCACTGTGCACATGCGCCAGACTGTCGCGCCGGTCGTCCACCAGCCCGTAGCCGGTGACCCGCGAGCCGGGGTCCACGCCGAGGATGCGGAGCGCGGCCGGCGCCGTCACCGTCACCGCCTCAGGGCGCCGGCAACGCGGCGTTGGTGAACACATCCTGCACATCGTCCAGTTCCTCCAACGCGCCCAGCAACTGCGCCACCTGCTCGGCGTCGGCGGCGCCGACCTCGGCCACCGCATCAGCGCGGTAGACAATGCCGGCCGCGGCCGGGGCGTGGCCGGCCCGCTTCAGCGCATCCAGCACCGCGTGAAAATTTTCCGGCGCGGTGAGCACCTCAATAGTGTCATCGTCACCGGCGGCGATGTCGTCGGCGCCGCCGGCCGCGGCGACGTCCATGATGCCCTCCACGTCGCTGCCCGGGTCAAAACTCAGCAGGCCGACCTTGTTGAACAGGTAGGCCACCGAGCCGCTGGCGCCAAGGTTGCCGCCGTGTTTGGAGAACGCCAGGCGCACTTCGCCGATGGTGCGGTTGCGGTTGTCGGTGGCGCATTCCACCAGCACCGCCGCGCCACCGGCGGCGTAGCCCTCGTAGCGCACCTCCTCGTAGCGCTCACCGGCCAGTTCGCCGGTGCCGCGCTTCACGGCGCGGTCAATGGCGTCGCGGCCCATGTTGGCGTCCCGCGCCTTGTCCACGGCGGCGCGCAAGCGCGGGTTGCTCGCCGCATCGCCGCCGCCGTCACGGGCGGCGATGACGATTTCGCGGATCAGGCGGGTGAACAATTTGCCGCGCCGCGCGTCCTGGGCGGCTTTGCGAAACCGTATATTGGCCCATTTGCTGTGGCCGGCCATTGTTTTTGCCCGATTGTTCTGCCGGCGCCGCCTATGGTGACGGTTCCTTGGACGGCGCCACAGTGTAGCCCAACTCTTTCAACTGCGCCGGGTCCACCACGCCCGGCGCGTCAGTGAGCAGGCACGACGCTTTTTGCGTTTTGGGAAAGGCAATCACATCGCGGATGGAATCGGCGCCGCTCAGCATCGCCGACAAACGGTCCAGGCCGAGGGCAATGCCGCCGTGGGGCGGCGCGCCGTAGCGCATGGCCTCCAGCAGAAAGCCGAATTTGGCCGCGCCGGTTTCCTCGTCCATGCCGAGGGCGCGGAACACGCGCTGTTGCACTTCGCGGCGGTGAATGCGGATGGAGCCGCCGCCGACCTCAGTGCCGTTCAGCACCAGGTCATAAGCGCGCGAGCGGACTTCACCCGGGGCGCTTTCCAGTTTGTCCAGGTCCTCCCCGCGCGGCGCGGTGAACGGATGGTGCAGCGCGGCCCATTGGCCGCCGGCCGGGTCTTTTGCCAGCAGCGGAAAGTCCACCACCCACAGCGGCCGCCAGCCGGATTCCACCAGGCTGAGATCGCGCCCCAGCCGCACGCGCAGGGCGCCGAGGGAATCGTTGACGATGCCGGCGCGGTCGGCGCCGAAAAAAATCAAATCGCCGTCAGCGGCCCCAGTGCGCCGCACGATGGCGCGCACGGTTTCATCTGGGAGGAATTTTAAAATCGGCGACTGTAAACCGCCGCGGCCGGTGGCGGCATCGTTCACCTTCACCCAGGCCAGGCCGCGGGCGCCGAGGCCGGCGACGAATTCGGTGTAACCGTCGATCTGCTGCCGCGTCAGCGCGCCGCCGCCGGGAACGCGCATGGCCGCCACCCTGCCGTCATCGCGGCTGGCCGGGGCGGAGAAGACTTTAAACTCCACCGCCTTGCACTCATCAGTGATGTCGGTGAAGCGCATGGGAATGCGCAGGTCGGGGCTGTCGCTGCCGTAATCGCGCATGGCCTCGGCGTAAGTCATGAGCGGAAAAGGATCGGGCAGGTCCACTTCCAGCACCTCGGCGAACAGCGCGCGCATCATCTCCTCCACCACACCGCGCACATCCGACTCGGCGACAAAGGACATTTCCATGTCCAACTGGGTGAACTCCGGTTGGCGGTCGGCGCGCAAGTCTTCGTCGCGAAAACACCGGGCGATCTGGTAGTAACGTTCCACGCCGGCCACCATCAGCAACTGCTTGAACAACTGCGGCGACTGCGGCAGGGCGAAGAACAAACCGTGCTGGGTGCGGCTCGGCACCAGGTAATCCCGCGCGCCCTCGGGCGTGGAGCGCGTCAACACCGGCGTTTCAACATCCACGAAATCCAGCGCATCCAGAAAGCGGCGGATGGCTTTGGTCACCCGGTGGCGCAGGCGCAGGCGCTTTTGCATTTCGTCCTTGCGCAAGTCCAGGTAGCGGTATTTAAGGCGCAGCGCCTCATTCACGCCCTCCTCGTCCAGTTGGAACGGCAGCGAGTCACTGGGGTTCAACATTTCCATGGCGCGCGCCACCACTTCCACCCGGCCGGTGGGCAGGTTTTTGTTTTCGGTGCCGGCCGGCCGCCGCCGCACTTGCCCCTCCACCCGCATCACCGATTCATTGCGCGCCGATTCGGCCAGATGAAAAATTCCGCCGGTTTCCCCTTTGCCGGAATCAATGTCCGGGTCCACCACCACCTGCACCACGCCGCTGCGGTCGCGCAAGTCGATAAAAATGACTCCGCCGTGGTCGCGGCTGCCCTGCACCCAGCCGCACAGCCGCACATCCGAGTCAATATGCTCAGGCAATATCTCGCCGCAATGGTGGGTGCGCATGGTTTTTTCCGGTGAATGTTTAATCGGAGGCCGGTGACGGCACGGGGGTTTTTGCCGCGCTGTCTTTGGCGGCGGCGGCGGCATTTCCGCCGTCACTCTTGCTTTCGGTTTTGCCGGCATCGGTTTTTTCCGCCGCGTCCTTCCCATCGGCGGCCGGCTTTTTCCGGTCCTTAAAATCGGTCTCATACCAGCCGGTGCCTTTGAGGCGAAACGCGGCCGCGGTCACCTTCTTTTTCAATTCTTCGGCGCCGCAACCGGGGCAGCGGCTGAGCGGCGCGTCGCCGACTTTCTGCAGCGCCTCCAGCGCATGACCGCATGACCGGCACACATATTCGTAAATCGGCATGATTCTGCGGGCGCTCGTTTTCTGGTCAAAGTTGGCGGCGGATTATAGCAGATTGGCCGGCGCGCCGTTTATGTTATTGTTCACGCCTGATGCCGAAACCGACCCTCGCCGCCATCGCCATGCCCCTCCTGCTCCTCGCCGCCGGCGCCGGTGCCGGACAAAAATACAACCCGCACAGCGGAAAATGGGAAACCGCCGCGCCCGCCGACCAACTGCAATACAACCCCCACACCGACCAATGGCGCTACGCCGCCCCGAACTCCTCGCCGCGATACAACCCCTACCAGCAAACCTGGGAACTCGCTCCCGAAAACCACCGCCCGCGCTACAATCCCCACGAAAACCGCTGGGAAATGGCGCCGCCGGGGGCGCGGTTGGAATACAATCCCTACACCGGGGAGTGGGAGTTTGGGGAGTGAATCCTCGGTTTTTGTTCCGTTGAATCATATGAGGCAAACGGCCATGGCTAATTTGATTTTGAGGATTTGTTCCAGCAGCAAACGTCCTGACCGCTCAAAAACCAAGGCCGGATAGCAAGACTCACACGGTGGAGTTCGCTTTCGACGCACTCGGCATGAACAGCCACTGGGGAACGCCGGTGAATCCGTGGGAGCCGGTGCACCGCCGCCCGCCAGGCGGCTCTCCAGGGTGGACCAGGCGCGTGCACTGCTCGCCCGCGGCGTCATATGGGCGCGCCCGAAGCACGCATCAGCAAACCATCACCCCCGTCCAAGGTGCGAACATGAAAAAAAACCAACCGGCCGCTTGAAACGCGGCGCACTCTGCCGGAGGTAAGATTTCATGACTGAAACCGCACCGCGCAAAGTTGACCTGGTTGACCGGCGCCGGGTCTACGACGGTTATTTTAAAGTGGACCGCTGCCGGCTGCGCCATGAATTATTTGAAGGCGGCATGAGCGGCGCACTGCAGCGCGAAGTGGTGGCGCGCGACGGCGAAGTGGCGGCGGTGTTGCCGCTGGACCCGGCGGCCGGCGCGGTGGTGCTGGTGGAGCAGTTCCGCCCCGGCCCCTGGGCCGCGGGCGCCAACCCGTGGACTCTGGAGTGCGTCGCCGGCGTCATGGAACGCGGTGAATCCCCCGAACAACTGGTGCACCGCGAAGCGCGCGAGGAGGCCGGGCTGGAAATTCTGCAACTGGAATTGATGCACCGTTTTCTCAGCACGCCGGGCATGAGCAGCGAGTTGGTCCACCTGTTCTGCGGCCGGGTTAAAATCTCCGGACAAGACAATGCCATTCACGGAGTTAAAAATGAAGGCGAAAACATCCGCACCGTGATCTGCGGCATCGGCGAAGCCCTGTCACTCCTTAAACGGGGAAAAATCGCCAACGGCAAAACCATCATCGCCCTGCAGTGGCTTGCGTTGTATCATCGGGAAATCATCCGCAAGTGGCGGCAGTAAACCGACCCTCGCCATGGCAAAACAGCCCGAACACACTTTCACCGACGCCGCCCATCTGGGAAGCCCCGGGGCCGAGCCGTGGACGATGGTCAACCACCCGGTCTACCGCGGATCAACGGTTCTGTTTCCAAATCTGGAATCGTTTTACCGCGCCTACGGCCAACGTTACGAAGAAAACGAATATATCTACGGCCGTCTCGGCACGCCGGCCTCGCGGGCCTTGCAGGATGCATTCTGCGCAATGGAAAACGGCCGCGGCTCGGTGCTGACCTCCTGCGGCCTCGGCGCAATCACCACGGCCCTGGCGGCGTTTGTGGAAAGCGGCCGCCACATTCTGGTTTCCGACGCGGTGTATGGCCCGCTGCGCACTTTCTGCGACGAAGAACTTGCGCGCCTGGGCGTGGCGACCACCTACTACGACCCGTGCATCGGCGGGCGCATTGAGGATTTGCTACGGCCCGAAACAAAAATCATCTACCTGGAATCCCCCGGTTCACTGACGCTGGAGGTGCAGGACATCCCGGCCATCACCAAAGTGGCGCGACGGCGCGGCGTGTTGACCATGGCCGACAACACCTGGGCCACGCCGGTTTTTTTCAAGCCCTTGAACCACGGCGTGGACATCTCCATTCAGGCCGCAACCAAATACATCGTCGGCCATTCGGACTCCATGCTCGGCATCATCACCGCCAATGAGCGGTGCCACGCCGCCATCCGCCGCACTGCCGTCAACCTCGGCCAATACGCCGCGCCGGATGACGTGTATCTTGCATTGCGCGGCCTGCGCACCCTGCCGTTGCGGCTGGCGCGCCACCAGCACAACGGCCTGCGGCTGGCGGAATGGCTGGCGGCGCGGCCCGAGGTGCGGCGGGTGATTCATCCGGGCACCGCCCGGCACCCGGGCCACGCCATCTGGAAACGCGACTTCAGCGGCGCATCGGGACTGTTTTCCATTATTATTGAGCCATGCACCGCACAGGCCCTGGCGGCGATGATCGACGGGTTGCGCTACTTCGGGCTGGGCGCCAGTTGGGGCGGCTATGAAAGTTTAATCATGCCCGTGAACCCGCGCACAACGCGCACCGCCGCCGAGTGGCGCGAGGAGGGACAGTTGCTGCGGCTGCACGCGGGGCTTGAAAATGTCGATGACTTAATCGGCGACCTGGAAGCCGGCTTTGCGCGGCTTGCGCAAGCACGGCGGTGAAAACACCGGCAACAACAGAGGTGACGCCATGCTCATAAAAAAACTGTGGATGAACAATCCACTGCGCAACTACAACTACATCGTGGCCTGCCCCGACAGCGGCGAGGCCATGGCCATTGACCCGCTGGACCACGGCCGGGTTCTTAATGCGGCGCGTGATGAGGGGTGGACCATCACCCAGGTGCTGAACACCCACGAACACGGCGACCACATCGCCGGCAACCAGCAGTTGGTACGCGAGACCGGCGCCACGCTACTCGCCCCGGCCGCGGCCGCCGCCAGTGGCGCCATTCCGTCGGTGGACACTCCGCTCAGCGAAGGCGACACGGTGAAGGTCGGCCCCAGCGTGACATTAGACGTGCTGGAAACGCCGGGGCACACCATGTGCCACATTTCCCTGCTGAGCCGCACCGACCCGCCGCATCTGTTCTGCGGCGACACCGTATTCAACGCCGGCGCCGGCAACTGCCACAACGGCGGCGACGCGGCGACTTTATACCGCACCTTTGCAGAGAAAATCTTCAAACTGCCCGGCAATACGTTCTTTTATCCGGGCCACGAATACTTTGAATCCAACTTGAAATTCACCCGGGACCGCGAGCCGGGCAACGTTGCCGCGCGTGAAACTCTTCGTGACCTCGAGAAGAATCGGGATCCAGCCGACCCTCTGGTGATGTGCACGCTGGACATGGAGCGACAGCACAACGTTTTCTTCCGTCTGGACAACGAAGAAATCATCGCCAACCTGCGCGAAAAATTTCCCGGCATGAGTGACGCGCCGAACGCCGAGGAGGTGTTCATCAAACTGCGCCAACTACGCAACGACTGGTAACTCAGGATCCGGCACCCCAGCGGGCGCGGTGGGCGCGCCGTCCGCCACGGCGCACTGCCGGTCCAACCTGGCGGCGGGTGGCGATGCGCAGCGGCAAATCACCCGCCGCTGCGATGTTCCATTCGCCGTCCGGCGCCGCGCCGCCGCCCTCGCCGCACAGCACCATCATTCCGTACTCGGCCAGCACCGCGGCCGCGGCGGCGCTGAGCTCGCGGCCGGCATCCTGCAGCAAAATCAAACTGAAACGGTGGCGCCGCACATCGGAAAAAAACGCGGCGTGCGGCTGGCAATGCACCGTGCAGCGAATGTCGGCCGACAGCGGCGCCGCAAGCGCATCGGCAAGCGCGGCGTTTTCCACATTGACAATCACCTTCCCGCCCATGTCGACGCCGTCCAGCAAAAATGGCGCCAGCGGATACAAACCGTCACCGCTCAGCAAAATCACCCCCGCCGACCGCGCCGCCGCCAGCACCCGCACCAGCTCCCCGCAACGCGCAACGCCGGCGGCGGCGGGGAAATCGTTTTCCAGGGCGGCGAGGGTTTCCGTGAGTTGAATGCTCATAACGGCACCGGCGGTTGGCGGGGGCGGTATTATAAGCCAACATGGAAACAGCACAGTCGGCCGATGATGCCACCGCCATCATAATCGTGGTATACTGCCCTGGCAATTTTGGACACCGAACCATGAGAATCAATGACCGCATCAGACGCTGGAAATCTTCCCGCACGGGCAAGTTTTTTTGCCTGGTGTTTAACCTCTCGTACGGGGTACGGGGCGGCCCGTGGCTTCATTATGACGTCGCCCGGGAAATTTATTACGCCAACATCCCAAAGTGCGGCTCGCGAATTTATTTGGCGCGGCCGCAACAGGCCATGCGTGGCGCCATGCGCTTCTCCGTGATGGCGCGTCTGCAAGAACTGGCCAAGTCGTATTCGCTCGACATGGTTGAAGTCGCTGATGGCGATGTGGTGGTGGATGCAGGCGCCAACATCGGCGAGATTGGAATGTACTATGCCCTCGCGGGGGGGGGGGGGGGAATTATTTCGCCCTTGAGCCGGTGGGCAAAGAAGCGTTGTGCTGCCGGTTGAACAACCCCGGAAAAACAGTGCTGCAACAGGCGTTGTGGAAAGAAAACGGCCAGGTTCAATTTTTCGAGTCCACCGCCAATGACGACAGCTCCATTTTTGAGCCGCCGCATCACGAGCGCGTGGTTCGCATTCCGGCCGTCACCCTGGAAAAATTTGCCGCCGACTACGGCATCGGAAAGATCAAAATTCTGAAAGTGGAAACCGAGGGCGCTGAACCGGAAGTTCTGATGGGCGCGGAGAAAATTCTCCACCGCATCGAATACATTGCCGCCGACCTTGGCCCCGAAAGAGGGCTGGAGGAGAAAACAACCTTGCCCATGGCCATCGACTTTCTGTATCCCCGGGGATTTAAATTAGTCGGCGGATGCGGTGAGGGCCGAAGAAATTTTCTGTTTCGCAACATGAATTTTGGCGGCGGCAAGTCTGTGTGAGCCGAGCCATCATCGCCCGCGCACCGAATCACAACCCCCCAAGCCGCAACCCCCGCATGATCTTTTCCGCATCGGGAATGCCGAGCGGCTCCAGGGGCGGACGGATGTGGAGCCAGTGGTCGTTGTTTTCGCGCTTGGCCATGATCCATTTGAGGGCGCTTATCGTCGGCACCCGGTTCAGCACCGTGCGCACCGCGTTAATGTCGGCCTGGGATTTTTCCGCGGCCGGGTCCTTGTTCAGGAACAAATCATAAGTCCGGCGAATCGCCTCGGCGTTGACATTGGCGGCGGCGGTGATGCAGCCGGCGCCGCCGGCGCGCAGGGCGTCAGAGAGCAGCATCTCGGTGCCGGAGAAAACGGAAAGGTGCGGAAATTTTTCAATCA
>RKSH01000225.1 GCA_007570945.1 Gammaproteobacteria bacterium
GCGCTTGAGGGCATCAAAGTCGATTGGAGCGACGCCAAGCAAATTAAAAAATTGGACATCACCGACCCGGCCTGCGGCACCGGCACGCTGTTGGTCGCGGCCGCGGAGGAAATCCGCCGCCGCCATTACCGCGCATCCCTTGATTTGAACAAGGCCCCGTCGGAAACCATCGGCCGGGATCTTCTGGAGCGCACACTGCGCGGCCGCGATGTGGTGTTGGCGGCGGTGCATCTCACCGCCGCGACCCTTGCCATGATGGAAACCTCGCAAAAAATCAGCCGCACCCAACTCGCGCAGATGCCGCTCACGGTCAAGCGCGAAAGCGGCAAGACCCCGGTGCCGCATCTCGGCAGTTTGGATTACCTGTCCACCAGCAAGGTCAAGCCCATGTCCATCAATCTGCCGGCCTCGCCGAAGAGCGTCACCGGCCGCGGCGAAGAATCCCCGGCGGACAAGATGGAATCGGTTGACCTGGCGATTCTTAATCCGCCGTTTTTTAAGTCCCAAGGGATTCCGGTTTTCAGCGAGAAAAGAGCGGCGGGCGAGAAAGGCTGGAAACCGTTCTTTGGTTTCATCACGGCCCCGGAAGATGCCGCACTCATGCGGGCCGAACTGCAAAAACGCCTGCAAACGTCGCCGGCAACCATGAAAGCCGGCGGCTCCGCGTTTATTTGCCTCGCCGATGAAGCCCTCGGCAACCACGGCACCCTGGCCTGCGTTCTGCCCGCCGTGGTCTGGAGCGGCAGTTCATGGCTTGGCATCCGCCGCATGTTAGCGCGGCGCTACCACGTTGAGTGGGTCGTGGCCAGCCACGACAGCCACAGCCGCGGAAAAACCCAAAGCACCCCCGGCCGGTACCATGTCTCCATGTCGGAATCCACATCGCTGGCCGAAACCCTGATTGTCGCCCGCCGCAAGCCGGAGAACGCCGCCGACAAGCCGACGCGGATTGTCAATCTCTTCCGCAACCCGACCCACCCCATCGAGGCCAACAACCTGGCCCGCCAACTTATCGGTTTGCAGGCCAAGGCCGTTCCCGACATCACCGACAAGCCAGGCGCATCCTGCGCGATTCGGTCGAGCGAACGGGGGCAGTTCTGGGGCGAGGCCGTCACCGTCACCATTCCCCGCGCATCAAACGGCGAAACGCCGGGCCCGGGCGCATTCATCGCCCCGGCCATATCGTTTGTGCAAACCACACTGGTGCAAACCGCTTGGCATTTGGCGCGGGGGAAATTGTTTTTGTACGGCAGCCGCCCGGTGGGCCTCCCGATTAAACCGCTCAGAGAAATCGGCGAAACCAGTCCCTCCCATCTGAAAATCAAGGGACGCAAGGCGCCGTGCAGCATGGCGGATGACATGAAAGGCTCAGGCTACCCGGTCATCTGGCACCATGACGCCCCAAGCATCGTCAAAATGGCCGGCCAACCGAACGCGCTCATGGCCGCCAAAACAGGCCGTGAGGACGAAACCAATGACATCTGGAGCCACGCCGGCCACGCCCATGTTGCCAGTTACCTGCGCTTGAACACCCAGCGCATTGCGGCGGTGTGGTCGAAAAAAACCATGCTTGGCGTTAATTCATGGAACACCATCCGCCTCAGCATCGAAAACCAAAACGTCGATGTTGAGGCGGTGGAAAAGACCCTGGTGTTGTGGCTTAACTCAACTTTCGGACATCTTTTGCTCGTCGCGCATGCGAGTCAGCCCTACCCCGGCAGAGTCATTGTTCCCATCCAGGTTCTGCGTGAACTCCCCGTTCTCGACGTCCGCGCGCTGGACTCGGACTCTTGCCTGGCCGTAAAACGCCTGTGGAAAGAAATCTCAAACCGCCCTCTGTGGCCCTTTGCCCATGCGATGAACGACCCCATTCGCAAAAAAATCGACAATGGCCTGCTGCAGATTCTTAAAATCCCGGCTGATGCCGCGGGCGAAATCGGATTGTTGCGCGCCCGCCTGGCGGAGGAAACCGCCGTCCGGGGAATTGCAAAAGATTAACCGGGGACAGTGAACAGAGCCCCGAACCCTACGCCCGCACCCGCGCCGCGGCGGGGTTGAAAATCATTCTCGGCCGCTTCGCCGCCGGCGGCGAACTTCACCGTCAACCCCCACCGCCGCCGCCTGTTATGCTTGGCGCATGCGCACCGGTTTTCTGTATGACCCGGCCTGCCTGGCCCATGACACCGGGCAGGGCCATCCCGAGCGGCCGGCGCGGCTCTCCACGGCCATGGCCTACCTGCAGGCGCAGCCGTGGTTCGGCGATTTGCACAACGTTGGCGGCCGCCCGGCCGGGCGCGAGTGGATTGAGGCGGTGCACCAGCCGGACTACATCGACCGCGTCGCCGCGGCATGCGGGCGCGGCGAGCGGGTGATTGACTCGCCGGATGTGGCGGTCAGCGAACAGTCGCACGACATCGCGCTGCTGGCATGCGGCGGCGCGCTGGCGCTGGCCGACAAAGTCGCCGGCGGCGAAGTGGACAACGCCTTTGCAATGATGCGCCCGCCCGGCCACCACGCCGAGCGCGCCACCGCCATGGGCTTTTGCCTGTACAACAACGTCGCCGTCGCCGCGCGCTACCTGCAGCGCAAACACGGCTTGGACAAAATTTTAATTCTGGACTGGGATGTGCACCACGGCAACGGCACCCAGCACGCCTTCAGCGAAGACCCCTCGGTGTTTTACGCAAGTTTGCACCAGTACCCCTACTACCCCGGCACCGGCGCCGCATCCGAAGAGGGCGAGGGCCGCGGGCGCGGCGCGACTCTGAACTGTCCCATGGCGGCCGGCGCCACCGACGCCGACTATGAACTTGCATTCCGCGAGTCCATCCTGCCGGCCATGGACGAGTTTGCGCCGCAGATGATTTTGCTGTCGGCCGGTTTTGACGCCCACCGCGACGACCCGCTGGCGGCGGTGGAACTAAGCGCCGAATTTTTTCACTGGATGACCCTGCGCGTGATGGAATGCGCCGACCAGCACTGCGGTGGGAAAATACTCTCGCTGCTGGAAGGCGGCTACAGTTTAACCGCGCTGCCGCTTTGCATCGGCGCGCACCTGCAAACCCTGAGCGGAGTCCGACAATGAAATACCTGCACACCATGGTGCGCGTCAGCGACCTGGAGCGTTCCCTTGATTTTTACTGCCGGCTGCTGGGCCTGCGCGAGGTGCGGCGCCTGGAAAACGAGCGCGGCCGCTTCACGCTGGTTTTTCTCGCCGCCGGCGACGGCGGGGAGCATCTGGAACTGACCCACAACTGGGACCCCGAAACCTACGGCGGCGGGCGCAACTTCGGCCACCTAGCCTACCGGGTGGACGACATTTACGCACTGTGCAAAAAGTTGATGGACAACGGCGTCACCATCAACCGCCCGCCGCGCGACGGCCACATGGCATTTGTCCGCTCGCCGGACAATATCTCGGTGGAGTTGCTGCAAAAAGGCGCCGCCCTGCCGCCGCAGGAACCGTGGCAGTCCATGCCCAACAGCGGCGAGTGGTGAGGCCCTGCCATCGCCCTTGACTCCCCGCCGCCGAATTGTGCTACACTCCGCGCAACTTTCACTTCGCCAATGAGGTATTTCGTCATGAACATCATCCACTTCGCCGCCGCCACCGTCGCCCCCCCCC
>RKSH01000112.1 GCA_007570945.1 Gammaproteobacteria bacterium
GCTGCGCAGGTGTTTGTCGCGCTCGGCGTGGTTGCTGTCGATGGAGGCGGTGTCCAACTCGACGCGGATGTTGGTGGGGCCGTCGGCGTCTGCCGAGTCGTATTCAAAGCCGCCTTCGAAGCGGTTGAAGCGGCCGATGAGCCAACTGAAGCCTAAGTGCTGGGTGCGGAATTGCACGAAGGAATGCGCCAGGTCGATGCGGTATTCGGCGGCTTGGGTGGGCGTGGATGAGAACGCGGTGACGGTGAAGATGGCAGCGGTGAGGGTGGCGATGAATCGCGGGGACGATGCGGTGCGGTTTGGCATGGGATTCTCCGGTTGTTGGGGGTGGGTGAGGGCGAGGGTAGCACGAGCGGGCGAGGTCGTTACCGCCGCGCGCGGAAAAATTCGCGGAGTAATTCGGCGGACGGTTCGGCGTACAGGCCTTCTTCCACCTCACAACGGTGATTCAATTCGGTGGCTTGCAGAAGGTTAAACACACTGCCGCCGCTGCCGGCGCGCGGGTCATGGGTTGCAAAAACCACCCGGGCGATGCGGGCGAGGACGATGGCGCCGGCGCACATGGGGCAGGGTTCCAGGGTGGTGTACAACGTGGCGGCGGGCAGGCGGTGGTTTTTCTGAGCCGCGGCGGCGGCGCGCAGAGCTTTGATTTCGGCGTGGGCGGTGGGGTCGCAATCGTTGATTTCGGCGTTGCAGCCTTCACCGATGACGGCATCGCCGATGGTGACCACCGCGCCCACCGGCACCTCGCCTTCATCAAAAGCCCGGCGCGCAAGTTGCAATGCGCGGTGCATGAAGCGGCGGTCTTGGGTTGTCATTCCCATTCAATGGTGGCCGGCGGCTTGCCTGAGATGTCGTAGACCACCCGGCTGACGCCATGCACTTCGTTGATGATGCGGCCGGCGATGGTGTGCAGTAGCGGCCAGGGGATTTCCATGCAGTTGGCGGTCATGAAATCCGCGGTCTGCACCGCGCGCAAGGCAATGACGTATTCGTAGGCGCGGCCGTCGCCCACCACGCCCACCGACTTCACCGGCAAAAACACGGCGAATGCCTGGGCGGCGACGTCGTATAAGTCGTGGTGGTGTAATTCCTCCATGAAAATTTTGTCGGCGCGGCGGAGAATTTCGGCGTACTCCTTTTTCACTTCGCCTAAAATGCGCACACCCAGCCCGGGGCCGGGGAACGGGTGACGGAAAACCATCTCACGCGGCAGGCCCAACTCCATGCCGATTTGCCGCACCTCGTCCTTGAACAATTCGCGCAGCGGTTCCAGCAGGCGGAGTTTCATGCGTTGCGGCAGGCCGCCCACGTTGTGGTGCGACTTAATTACGTGCGCGCCGCCGCCGTCGGCCCTGCCGGCGGATTCGATGACATCGGGGTAAATGGTGCCCTGGGCAAGGAAGGAAATATTTTTCAGGCGCGCGGCCTCGCGTTCAAAAATTTGCACAAATAATTTGCCGATAATTTTGCGTTTTTGTTCCGGCTCGGCAGCGCCGCCGAGGGCGGTGAAAAATTCCTCGGCGGCGTCCACCCGCGCCACTTGCACGCCGAGGTTTTCGTGCAGCGTCGACATTACGTAGTCGCCCTCGCCGGCGCGCAGCAGGCCGGTGTCCACAAAAACGCAGTGCAGACGCTCACCCACGGCGCGCTGCAGCAGGGCGGAGGCGACCGCGGAGTCCACGCCGCCGGACAGCGCCAGCAGTACGCGGCCGCCGGCGGTTTTGGCGCGCATGTCTTCCACCATGCCGGCGGCGATGTTTTTAACTTTCCAGTGGTTGGCGCAGCCGCAAATGTTGCGGACGAAGTTGCGCAGGATTTTTGCGCCGTGTTCGGTGTGGGTGACTTCGGGGTGGAACTGGACGCCGTAGCGGCGGTTTTTTTCATCGGCAATGGCGGCGCAGGGCGAGTTTTCGCTGGCGGCGACTTGGGTGAAGCCGGGCGGCGGCTTGGTGACATGGTCGCCGTGGCTCATCCACACGTTGAATTGTTCGCCGTCATCGAAACCGTCAAAAAGCGCCGAGCGACTTTGCACGGTCAACCTTGCGTTGCCGAACTCGCGCTTGGCGGATGCCTCCACCGCGCCGCCCAATTGCCGCGCCATGGCCTGCATGCCGTAGCAGATGCCGAGCAGCGGTACTTCGAGTTTAAAAATTGCCGGGTGCACTTGCGGCGCCGTGGCGGCGGTCGCTGTTTCCGGTCCGCCGGACAGCACCACGCCTTGCGGAGCGAATTTTTGCATGCGCGAAGGCGCCGAGTCCCAGGGGAAAATCTCGCAATAGACGCCCAACTCGCGGATGCGCCGGGCGATAAGGCGGGTGTATTGCGCGCCGAAATCCACGATAAGCACGCGCCCGGCGTGGGCGTCGGCTGCCGCCCTCACCGCTCAGCCGCCGCGCTGGTAGTTCGGCGCCTCCTTGATGATGGAGACGTCGTGCACATGACTTTCGCGGACGCCGGCGCCGCTGATGGCGATGAATTTTGCATTGGCGCGCAACGCCTTTAAGTCGGCGCTGCCGGTGTAGCCCATGCCGGCGCGCAGGCCGCCCATCAACTGGTGGATGATGTTGACCGTGGCGCCTTTGTACGGGACGCGGCCCTCAATGCCTTCCGGCACCAGTTTGCCGGCGCCGACGCCCTCCTGAAAATAACGGTCGCGGGAGCCTTTCTGCATGGCGCCGGAGGAGCCCATGCCGCGGTACGATTTGTACGAACGGCCCTCAAACAATTCAATCTCGCCCGGCGCCTCGTCGCTGCCGGCCAGCAGGCCGCCCACCATCACCGCCCCGGCGCCGGCGGCCAGGGCCTTGACGATGTCGCCGCTGGCGCGGATGCCGCCGTCGGCAATCACGCCCACGCCACTGCCGGCCAAGGCGCCGGCCACGTCGCTGATGGCGGTGATTTGGGGGACGCCGACGCCGGCGATGATGCGGGTGGTGCAGATGGAGCCGGGGCCGATGCCCACCTTCACCGCCCCGGCGCCGGCCTCGGCCAGGGCCACGGCGGCCTCGGCGGTGGCGATGTTGCCGGCGATGAGGTCCACGCCGGGGTGGGCGGCGGCGGCGGAGCGGACGCGGTCCACCACCGCTTTGCTGTGGCCGTGGGCGGTGTCCACCACCACCACGTCCACGCCGGCGTCCACCAGGCACTGCAGGCGGCGGTCGCTGTCGGCGCCCACGCCGATGGCGGCGCCGGCCACCAGCCGCTGGTGGCGGTCCTTGCAAGCGGCGGGGAATTCGGTGGACTTCTGGATGTCCTTGACGGTAATCAGGCCGCGCAGTTCGAAAGCGGCGTTCACCACCGGCAACTTTTCAATGCGGTGCTCGTGCAGCAAGCGCACCACCGCCTCGCGCGGCGCGCCCTCGGGAACGGTGACCAGGCGCTCGCGGGTGGTCATCACCGACTTCACCGGCGCGCCGAGCCGGGTCTCAAAGCGCAGGTCGCGGCCGGTGACGATGCCGGCCAGCCGCCCGCCGTCCACCACCGGCACGCCGGAGATGCGCATCTTGGCGGTCAAATCCAGCACTTCGCGGATGGTGGTGTCGGGGGTGACGGTGATGGGGTCGCCGATGACGCCGCTCTCGGACTTCTTGACCGCGCGCACCTCCCGCGCCTGGTCCTCGGGCGACATGTTGCGATGAATGACGCCGACGCCGCCCTGTTGCGCCATGCAAATCGCCGCCGCGGCCGAGGTCACGGTGTCCATGGCCGCCGAGAGCAGGGGGATGTTCAGCCGCAACCGCGCCGTTACATCCGTCGACAAATCCACCTCGCGCGGCAACACCGTGGAATACCCCGGCGCGAGAAGAACATCGTCAAAGGTGATTGCCTGCGGAAGGGGATGCTCCATTGGCGGATTATACACGCCCGCCAAGGGGGAAAGGTGAGGGCGGCGGTGATGGTTTGGCCGCCGCCCCGGGTCACGCCCAGGCGCGTTTCTTTTTCCGCCGCTCCAGCCAGCGGTCGATTGGCTCTATAAACGCAATGAAAAAGCCGATTCCGCAGCCAAGGAAGAGGAGAAATCCGAATGCCAGATAGGCGAAAGTTTCTTCAGTCATCTTTGCGTTCCTCCAGCGGTTTGATGTGTTGATGGGTGGCCCAAAGGAGCGCGCTCCAGATAGCGGCGGTCACCACGGCGCCGCCAATTCCAAGCCGGAACATGATACCGAACTTGCCGGCGATCATGCTGTTGCAAATCCAACTGACCAGGACAATGAACACGGCGAAAAACGCCAGCGCCCACCGCCCATAAAATTCAATGCGCCTCGGCGCGCCTTGGGATGATATTTCGTTCATGGAATCCTCCTTTCAGTGGAAAAACCCCACCATAAACACAAGCGATTTCAAACTACTGCGACCTGGGTCACACTTCGGAGAATTTTTTTTCACCCCGGCCCGAAAAGCGCGCCAAAAACACCACAGTTTCCAGCTCTCTTCCGGCAATGGAAAAATTGACAATTGTCAGGTAAGGTGCCCCCAACACAAGGCGCCGCCGGGCGGTGCATTCCCTATCACTATCACAGAGAGGACACCATGAGCGATCAACTTTCATCCTTGGTGACGATCTTCACCGAGTTTTACTACTGGCTCACCGTGGTGCTGATGTTTTTCATTCATGTGGGTTTTTGTTTGTACGAGGTCGCGGCCTCGCGCCACAAAAACCACCTGCACACGCTGATGAAAAACACCATGCTAATACCGCTGGTGACCATCACCTTTTTCTTTTTCGGCTGGTGGATTTATTTCGCCTTCCCCAACGGGCCGGGCATCATCGGCGGCCTGGTGGCGGCGCCGCACGCGGTGCCGTGGAGCGACGTCATGGGCGCGCACATGGGCGGCGGGGCCGATTTGGAAAACGGCTGGGCGCGCATCAACGGCGTGTTCTGGGCCGCGTTTTTGCTGTTCTCGTGGACCGCGGCGTCCATTGTCTCCGGCTCGGTGATTGAACGCATCACCTCCGGCGGCTTTTGGATTTTGGCGGTGGCCATCGGCTCGGTGTTTTGGATTATCGACGCCGCCTGGGGCTGGCACGCCGACGGCTGGATGGTGCAACTGCTCGGCTACCACGACGCCTACGCCTCCGGCGTCATCCATGCCATCGCCGGCGGCTTCGCCCTCGGTGTGCTGGTGGTGCTGGGGCCGCGCATCGGCAAGTTCGCCGCCGACGGCACGCCGCGCAACATCAACCCGCGCAATCCATGGCTGGCGGCCATCGGCCTGTTCATGATTTACGCCGGTTTCTGGGGCTTCTATGTGGCGTGCAACGTGCCCATGTGGGATGTGCAGGCCGGCGACGGGGTTTTCTACTCGGCCACCAACATCTACCTGGCGCCCACCACGCTGAGTGCCATCACCTTCAACTTTCTGATGTCCCTGGCCGGCGGCATGCTGGCCGGCTACTGGGTGTCCAAGGGTGACGCTTTCTGGACCTACTCCTCGGGCCTCGCCGGCATCATCGCCGCCTCGGCCGGCAACGACCTGTACCATCCGATTCAGGCCATGTTCATCGCCATCGTCGGCGTCATCGTGATGTACAAAATGCACTATTGGGTGGAGCGCCGTTTCAAGGTGGACGACGCCGTCGGCGCCGTTGCGGTGCACGGCTACGCCGGCTTCTTCGGCGTGGTGGTGGCCGGCTTCATGCTGTGGGGCTACCCGTCATCGCCCAACCCGGACTACGCCGCCATCAACCCGCTGGGGCAATTCATCGGCGCGGTCATCATGTTCGGCGTGCTTGGATTTTTGCCGGGCTGGGTGATTGCCAAAATCATCCACGCCTGCGGCTTCCTGCGCATCCCGCGCGAGGTTGAAATCGCCGGCCTGGACACCGCCGCCAACGCCGAGTTGGAGGCCGAGGCCCAGGCCGTCGCCGCCGCCGAGCGCAACTGACCATTTGCAACCTGAGGTAACGCCATGACAACCGGAGACTTCGCAAACTGGGCCGGCGCCATCGCCGACATCGGCCCCATCTATCCTTTTGTCGGCATGGAGGTCCCGCTGGTGATTGCCGGCGTGATTTTCTGGATCGCCTGGCACATCCGCATGATTCGCCAGGAGTCCGGCAAACTGGAAGAGGACAAACAAAAAGCCGCGCGCTAAACCGCCGGCGGCCTAAACTCAGCGGGCGGCGCCTTTGCGCCGCCTTTTTTTCGGCCGGAAGCCGCCGCTGCCGGGCGCGGGATGGCGGTCTGCAGTGCAAAAATGACGGCGGCGGGGGCGGGAATGGTGGTTGCAGTTGCAAAAGCGGTGGTTGCAGGCCGCGGAATGGTGGTTTGGACTGTGAAAACGGTGACTCCGCCCGCCGCCCCCGCCCTTACCGCCGGCCGGCATCTGCTATACTCTCCGCCCAACCGTCCCCCGGCGAACATGAGCGATTACGACCCCCATCAGCAACAGCGCGGCGGCATGGCCCTGGTGGCGCCGCGGGCGCGGCCGCGGCGGCGGTTGCAGAAGCCGCGGCTGTACAAGGTGGTGCTGCTGAACGACGACTTCACCCCCATGGAGTTTGTGGTGATGGTGCTGATGGAAATTTTTTATCATCCGCAGGAGGAGGCGGTGCAGATTATGCTGCATGTACACCGCAAGGGCGCCGGCGTGTGCGGGGTTTATCCGAGCGAAATCGCCGAGACCAAGGTGCGCCAGGTGAACAACTTAACGCGCAAGCACCAGCATCCGCTGCGCTGCGTGATGGAGCCGGAGTGATGATTTCCAGGGAACTGGAACTCTCCCTAAGCGGCGCGGTGAATGCCGCCCGCGAGATGTCCCACCAGGTCATCACCGTGGAGCACCTGCTGGCGGCGCTGCTGGACAACCCCAGCGCGGCCAAGGCTTTGCGCGCCTGCGGCGGAAATTTGGAGGTCCTGCGCCGCGACCTGAAAGAATATATTGATGCGCATGTCCCGCGCATTCCCGAGGGGCGCAACGGCCAGGCCGAGCCCGGGGACGGTTTTCAGCGTGTTTTGCAGCGCGCCATTTTGCATGTGCGCGGCGCCGGCAGAAAGGAGGTGGTGGGCGCCAATGTGCTGGTGGCGATTTTCTCCGAGAAAGAAAGCCCCGCCCTGCAAATTTTGCACAAGCAGGCAATCTCCCGCTTCGACGTGACCAACTATCTGGCCCACGGCATCACAAAAAATTTGCGCGAGCCATCGGAATCGTACGCCCCGCTGTCCTCCGGCATGGATGACGACGACCTCGATTACGCCGGCCGCGGCGACCCGCTGAAAACCTTTGCCCGCAACTTAAATGAACTGGCGCGGCGCGGAAAAATCGACCCGCTCATCGGCCGAGAGGAGGAACTGGAGCGCACCATTCAGGTGCTGTGCCGGCGCGGCAAAAACAACCCCCTCTACGTGGGTGAGGCCGGCGTCGGCAAAACCGCGGTGGCCGAGGGCCTGGCGGGGAAGATTGTCGGCGGCGAAATTCCAGAAGTCATGGCCGAGTGCACGGTTTACTCCCTGGACATGGGCGCGCTGCTCGCCGGCACCAAATACCGCGGCGACTTTGAACAGCGGCTGAAGGCGGTGCTGGCGGCTCTTGAGCGTTTGCCGAAGGCGGTTCTTTTTATCGACGAGATTCACACCATCATCGGCGCCGGCGCCGCAAGCGGCGGCGCCATGGACGCCTCCAACCTGCTCAAGCCGGCCCTCGCCGCCGGCGACATTCGCTGCATCGGCTCCACCACCTATCAGGAATACCGCGGCATTTTTGAAAAAGACCGCGCGCTGTCGCGGCGTTTCCAGAAGATTGACATCGCCGAGCCCGGCGTGGATGAGAGCGTGCGGATTTTGTACGGTTTGCGCTCGCGTTTTGAGCGGCACCACAATGTCCGTTACACGCGCCCGGCGTTGCGCGCCGCGGTGGAGTTGTCGCAGCGCCACATCGGCGGGCGCTACCTGCCGGACAAGGCCATTGATGTGGTGGACGAGGCCGGCGCGCGGGTGCAACTGGGCGGATTCGCCCCCGGCCGGCGGCGCAAAACCAGAACCGTGTCCGTGGCCGACATTGAGACGGTGGTGTCGCGCATGGCGCGCATTCCGCCGAGGCATGTCTCCGACTCCGACCGGAAATCCCTGAAAAATCTGGAACGCGACCTAAAGATGGTGGTGTTCGGCCAGGACCAGGCCATCGGCGCGCTGGCGTCCTCCATTAAACTCGCCCGCGCCGGGCTGGACCAGCAGCGGCGGCCAATCTGTTCTTTTCTTTTTTGCGGCCCCACCGGCGTCGGCAAAACCGAGGTCACCCGCCAGTTGGCGCTGGCCCTGGGCATTGAACTGGCGCGCTTTGACATGTCCGAATACATGGAACGCCACACCGTCTCCCGCCTCATCGGCGCGCCGCCGGGCTACGTCGGTTTTGACCAGGGCGGGCTGCTGACCGACGCCGTCAGCAAGCACCCGCACTGCGTTTTGCTGCTGGACGAAATTGAAAAAGCCCACGCCGATGTGTTCAACCTGCTGTTGCAGGTGATGGACCACGGCGCCCTCACCGACCACAACGGCCGGCGGGCCGATTTTCGCAATGTGATTATCGTGATGACCACCAACGCCGGCGCCGTGCAGACCGCGCGCGCCTCCATGGGCTTCACCGACCAGGACCACAGCGGCGACGACACCGAGGCCATCAACCGCACATTCAGCCCCGAGTTCCGCAACCGGTTGGACGCCATCATCCGTTTCAACCCCCTGGACCGCGCCACCATTCTGCATGTGGTGGAAAAATTTCTCATGGAATTGGAGCAGCAGATGGCGGAAAAAAACGTGCACTTCAGCGCCACCCCCGGCGCCGTGGCCTGGCTGGCCGACCACGGTTACGACAAAACCATGGGCGCCCGCCCCATGGCGCGGGTGCTCCGCGAAAAAATCAAACGCCCGCTGGCCGACGAATTATTGTTCGGCGAATTGTCCGGCGGCGGCGAGGTGGCGGTCAAGGTGAAGGGCGGCAAACTCCACCTCAAAATAACCGCCGCGCAAAAAACCCCGGCCGCGGCGGCGGAGTGAACGCGGCTTATGAATTCCCGGCCTCCGCCATACTCCGCCGCAAACCCAGCCGCCGAGCATTCCGTTATGAACACCGCCGCCGCCGTGCAACCGCCCGCCGATGCGGTGCCGGAGCATCTGGCGGATGAGGAAGCGTTCCGCGTCGCCGAGCGGCGCATGGCAAGATTTGGAGAGCGGCCGGTCGGACGCCTTGCCGCCGGATGAGGTGATAAGAGACAGCCATGTCCGATAAAGGCAGACTCCACGAACAAGGCTTTAACTACGCGTTAGCCGCGGCGCTTCGCAAGTGTTTCCCCAAGTGGAACAAGGAGGGCTACATCAGCGCGGAGCGCACCGGCGGCGGCAAGCGCGTCGACATCGCCATCGCGGTCAGAGTTCCGGCCGCGTATCAAGCGATGGACGAAGACGGTGCGCATGCCACGTTGGACGCCGGCGCGCCCATCGGTTACGCGGTGTTGCAACGCAGCGGTTACCGATTCGAATTATGGTGGCGTGAATTTACCGGCGCATGTCGCCGCGCCGCGCATGCCGTCGCCGTTTAACCCTCAACCGGAGAAATAACCATGTCTTTACCCACCGACTCCGCCGTCGATGCCGCTGCGCTGGACAGGCCGGCGTTTTCCAAAGCCACAACCGATGCGGCGTGCGCCGATGCCGTGCGCGCGTTGTTTTCCAAACACGGCATGCAAGCTGTGCCGTGGGCGCGCCGGATTATCGCCGCCGCCACGCACGGAATTTTTAGTGACGAAGACCGCGGCGACTCCGGAAACTGGAATCGTTGCGCCCTCGGCACCGCGACAGCGCCGATCGAATTTGTCGCCGTCGGCGGCGCGATAAGCACCCTGCGCCCGGCCGATAAAACGCTATGGGAACTGGCGAAAGAGTTCGATGCCGCCGTCTGGAGCGACGACTTTCCACGCGCCGCGGCCGCTGTTATCAAAATCGAGAAGCGCGCCGCGCAACTTGCCGCCGACGGTTAACCCGCGCCGGCGATGTCGCCGCGCTTTTCCCGCAACCGCAACCGGAGAATTCACCATGTCAAAACCGCAAACCGCCGCGCCCATCGACCTGAATGCCCACCGCGCGAACCGCGCGATTAAAAACCATGTCGCCGCCCTTGCCGCCCATCACGCCGACCCGCCGGAGCCGGAACCGTTGACTGAGTACGACCAACGCGCCATCGAAACCGCCCGCCGCCATGGTTATATCTACCCGAAATGCCCGGACTGCCTGGGCCGCCATGGTCACTGGCGACTCTGCCCGTTGCCGCTTTCGCCGGAGAACATCACCGCCGCCGACGGACTCGTGCCGCTTATCAGACACGACTGGAATCCAGGCGAGCCGTCTGTCGATCGCGTGACGCCCGAGGAATTTGCCAAGCGATACCGCGCCGCTTCTGCCGAAATCGAAAGCCAAGCGGAAAAAGCCATGCGCGCCGAGGTTGCCAAACTGGATGCCGACGGACACTACAAAGCGTGTGGCACATATCCGCCATCGGAATACCAATGCAAAAACATAATCCGGTTAATCACCGCCGCCGGCTACGGGTGGCGCGATGACGAGTGGCAAGCGGTCGCCGCGCTGGGTGGTTGCCAAATCGCCGTGCTTATCGGCGCCGCAAAGCATGACCACGTCAACACGGAGATGCCGGAATAACGGGGTGGGGAACACCTCACAGTCCCTCACCACTAC
>RKSH01000060.1 GCA_007570945.1 Gammaproteobacteria bacterium
CAGACCGTCGCGCAGCATCAGCGCGTAGGCGAGGTTGTTGATGTCTTCCGAGGTGCAGGCGAAATGCACAAACTCCCGCGCCGGGGCGAGGCCGGGGCCGGCGTCCAGCCGCTCCTTGAGAAAATATTCCACCGCTTTCACATCGTGGCGGGTTTGCGATTCGATTTTTTTAATGGCGCACGCGTCGGCCGGGGAAAAATTTGCGGCGATGTTATCCAGAAAAGTATTCTGTTCGTCGCTGAGCGCCGGCAGTTGCGGGATTTGCGCGCAGGCGGCGAGCGCTTTGAACCACCGCACCTCCACCGCAATGCGGCGGCGCATGAGGCCGAACTCGCTGAAGATGCCGCGCAGGATTTTTGTTTTGCCGGCGTAGCGCCCGTCGGCCGGCGACAGCGCGGTGAGTTCACAGAGGGGCGCGCGGTCCGGTGTTTCGCTGGCGGATTTTGCGCGGGCTGGCATGGCGAAAACGGGTTCGGCGGTGATGGTATCATAGCCGGCCGCGCGGCGTTTTTGATGACCGACTCGCAAACCCAAATCATCCGCATGTTCCGTGACGGCGGCGGCAGCCGCCCCGAGGTCGCGCTGGTGCGCACCGCCGGCGGCGAGGCGGTGCGCAAAGATTTCAACCGCTGCGGCCGCTGGTTTGCATTGTTCCTCGGCGGGATTCTTGCGCGCCGCGAGAGTGCGGCACTGCGCAGGCTGCGCGGTCTGGAAGGCGTTCCCGAACTGGTCAAAGGCGGCGGACGGCGGATGGTTCTGATGCAGCATGTGGACGGCAAACCGCCGTCAGTGGAGCGCGGGCGCCGCGAGTGGGAGGAATTTTTCCGCCGTCTGGAGTCGCTAATCGCCGGCATGCACCGGCGCGGCGTCGCCCACGGCGACTTGCGCAACCCCAACAACATTCTGGTGGACGCCGCCGGCAATCCTTTTCTGGTGGACTTCGTCACCAGTTACACGTTGCGCTCGCGGCGTAATTTGGTTTCGTCCTGGGTGTTCAAAAAAATGTCGCAGGTGGACCGCAGCGCGGTGGTCAAACTTAAACTGTGGAAGTTGCCGGACAGCGTCGGCGCTGATGAAATCCGCAAATCGGAACAGCATCCCTTGCTGGAAAAAACCGTCCGCTTTGCGGCGCGGCTGGCGCGGGTTTTGTAAAAGCTACCGCGCGCCGCCAATCACGCCGCCGCCGAGGCAAAGCTCGCCGTCGTAAAACACCATGGACTGCCCCGGCGTCACCGCCCGTTGCGGCGCGCTGAAATGCACCCGGCACGCGCCGCCGTCCACCACAACCCGGCACGCCGCCGCGCGCTGGCGGTAACGGTGCTGTGCGCGGCAGTGGAACGCGCCCGCGCCGTCCACCGCCGGCGCGCCGCCAATCCAGTGCACCTCGTCCACCGTCGCGCGGGTGGAAAAAAGCGCCGGGTGGTCATGGCCCTGCACCAGGGCGATGGTGTTGTCGGCGGTGTTTTTGCGCGCCACATACCACGCCGCGCCGGCGCCGCCGATGCCGAGGCCGTGGCGCTGGCCGAGGGTGTAAAACATCAGGCCGGCGTGCTCGCCGAGCACCGCGCCGTCGTCCAGCGAGACAAAATCGCCCGGGCGCGGCGGCAGGTAGCGGGCGAGAAAGGCGCGGAAGTTTCTCTCGCCGATAAAGCAGATGCCGGTGCTGTCCTTTTTGTCGTGGGTGCGGAAATTTTGCTTGCGCGCGATGGCGCGCACCTCGCCCTTGCTCATGCCGCCGAGGGGAAACACACTGCGCGCCAGGGCGCCGGGGTGGACGGCGTGGAGAAAATAACTCTGGTCCTTGGCGCGGTCGGCGCCGCGCAACAGTTGCATGCCGCCGCCGTTACTGTTGCGGCGCGCGTAGTGGCCGGTGGCGATGCGGCCGGCGCCGAGCGCCTCGGCGCGCAACAGAAACTGGTGAAATTTAATTTCGCGGTTGCACAAAACGTCCGGGTTCGGCGTGCGCCCGGCCTTGCACTCGCGCAAAAACTCGCGGAACACCCGCTCCCAGTACTCATGGGCAAAGTTGACGGTGCGGAATTCAATGCCGAGTTTGTCGCACACCGACTCGGCGTCCTCGCGGTCGCGCCTTGCCGTGCAGTGGGTTTCGCTGTCGTCCTCCTCCCAGTTTTTCATGAACAGGCCGCAGACCTCAAAGCCCTGCTCCACCAGCAGGTGCGCCGCCACCGAAGAATCCACGCCGCCGGACATGGCGGCAATGATTTTTTCGCCGTTCATGGGCGCAACGCTACCACATCGGCGCTTGTGGTATCCTTTGCCGTTCAAACGAGGCGCGATTCCCGATTCCCATGGGCGACCAAAAGCACACTGTAAACGCAGACCCCGGCGTCACCGACGTTGACCCGGCGGAAACCGCCGAGTGGTTGGCGGCGCTGGATTCCGTTCTGCAGCGCGAGGGGCGCGAGCGCGCGCATTTTCTTCTGGAGACGCTGATCGACAAGGCGCGGCGCTCCGGCACATATGTGCCGTTCAGTCCCAACACCGCCTACCTCAACACCATCCCGCCGGCCCTGGAGGAGCGCAGCCCCGGCGACGCCGCTCTGGAGCAGCGCATTCGCTCGCTGATACGGTGGAACGCGCTGGCCATGGTGGTGCGCGCCAACCGCCGCTCATCGGAACTCGGCGGCCACATCGCAAGTTTCGCCTCCTCGGCCACGCTGTACGACGTCGGCTTCAACCATTTCTGGCGCGCGCCAGCGGAAAACCACGGCGGTGATTTGATTTTTGTGCAAGGCCACTCGGCCCCCGGCATTTACGCGCGCGCTTTTCTTGAGGGGCGTTTGTCGGCCGCGGATCTGGAAGGCTTCCGCCGCGAGGCCGGCGGCGGCGGCCTGTCCTCCTACCCGCACCCGTGGCTGATGCCGAAGTTTTGGCAGTTCCCCACCGTGTCCATGGGCCTCGGCCCGATTATGGCCATCTACCAGGCGCGCTTCATGCGCTACCTGCACAACCGCGGCCTCATCGACGGCGGCGACCGCAAGGTGTGGTGCTTCGTCGGTGACGGCGAAACCGACGAGCCGGAGTCGCTGGGCGCGCTGTCCCTGGCCGGCCGGGAGAAACTGGACAATCTGATTTTTGTGGTGAACTGCAACCTGCAGCGTCTGGACGGCCCGGTGCGCGGCAACGGAAAAATCATTCAGGAGTTGGAGGGTGAGTTCCGCGGCGCCGGCTGGAGCGTGATTAAGGTGCTGTGGGGTTCCTACTGGGACCCGCTGATTGCGCGCGATGTGGGCGGCCTGTTGCGCGCGCGCATGGAGGAGGCGGTGGATGGCGAATACCAGGCGTTCAAGGCCAAGGGCGGCGCCTACACGCGGGAGAATTTTTTCGGCAAGTACCCGCAACTCAAGGAGATGGTCTCCAACCTAAGCGACGACGACATCTGGCGGCTGAACCGCGGCGGCCACGACCCGCACAAGGTGTACGCCGCCTACGCCGCGGCGGTCGCGGACCGCGGCCAGCCGACCGTGATTCTCGCAAAGACGGTCAAGGGCTACGGCATGGGTGAGGCCGGCGAGGGCCAGAACATCACCCACCAGCAGAAAAAAATGGGCGAGGACGCGCTGCGCGCTTTTCGCGACCGCTTCAACATTCCCATTTCCGACGACGAGATTGACCAGGCGCCGTTCTACCGCCCGCCGGACGACAGCCCGGAGATGCGGTACATGAAAGAGCGCCGCCGCGCCCTTGGCGGCTACCTGCCGGTGCGCCGCACCGACGCTGGCGCGCTGCAGACGCCGCCGCTGTCGCTGTTTGAGGCGCAACTGAAAAGCAGCGGCGAGCGGGAGGTGTCCACCACCATGGCCTTGGTGCGCATCATGAACGCGCTGTGCCGCGACAAGAACATCGGCAAGTACGTGGTGCCGGTGGTGCCCGACGAGTCGCGCACTTTCGGCATGGAGGGCATGTTCCGCCAGTTGGGCATTTACTCGCCCACCGGCCAGTTGTACGAGCCCGAGGACTCCGACCAACTGATGTACTACCGCGAGGACAAGAAAGGCCAGGTGCTGCAGGAGGGCATCAACGAAGCCGGCGCGTTCTGTTCGTGGATGGCGGCCGGCACCTCCTACAGCAACCACAACCGCAACATGATTCCGTTTTACATTTTTTATTCCATGTTCGGTTTTCAGCGCATCGGCGACCTGGCCTGGGCCGCCGGCGACATGCAGGCGCGCGGCTTTCTCATCGGCGGCACCGCCGGCCGCACCACCCTGGCCGGTGAGGGTTTGCAGCACCAGGACGGCCACAGCCACGTCATCGCCGCCACCATTCCCAACTGCATCAGTTACGACCCGGCCTACGCCTACGAACTGGCGGTGATTATTCACGACGGCCTGCGCCGCATGTTCGGCGAGCGCGAAAACATCTACTATTACATCACCACCATGAACGAAAACTACCCGCACCCGGCCATGCCCGAGGGCGGCGAAGAGGGAATTCTGCGCGGCATGTATCTGCTGCGCGAGGGCGGGGGCGGCGGGCGCGCCACCGTGCAACTCCTCGGCAGCGGCGCCATCCTGCGCGAGGTGGAGGCGGCGGCCGAATTGCTGCGCGACGACTTTGACGTGCACGCCGATGTGTGGAGCGTGACCAGTTTCAGCCAGCTCAGCCGCGACGGCGCCGATGCCGCGCGCCACAACCTGCTGCACCCGGCCGAACCGCCGCGCAAAAGTTACGTGGAACAGTGCCTCGGCGGCCGCAACGGCCCGGTGGTCGCCGCCACCGATTATGTGCGCGCCCACGCCGGGCAAATCCGCGAGTTTGTTCCCGGCCGTTATGCGGTGCTCGGCACCGACGGCTTCGGCCGCAGCGACACCCGCGCCGAGTTGCGCAAGTTTTTTGAGGTCAACCGCCACTACATCGCGGTCGCCGCGCTCAAGGCATTGGCCGACGAGGGGCTGGTTGCCGCCGAAGCCGCCGCCGAAGCCGTCGCCCGCTACGCCATCGACGCCGGCAAGCCCAGCCCGAGGTCGCTCTGAATGGCCGCGCCGGTGGAAGTCACGGTCCCCGACATCGGCGACTTCAGTGACGTGGAAGTCATTGAGGTGCCGGTCAAGGCCGGCGACGTTGTCGCGCCCGAAGATCCGCTCATCGCTTTGGAAAGCGACAAGGCGACCATGGAAGTGCCGTCGCCGGCCGCCGGCACGGTGCACGAACTCAAGGTCGCCGTCGGCGACCGGGTTTCCGAGGGCGCGCTTATTCTGCTGCTGGAGCCGGCCGCGGAATCACCGTCTTCAGAGTCGGCACCGTCATCTTCGGAGTCGGCACCGTCACCGCCGCCGCCGTCACCGCCGCTTCCGGAGCCGTCACCGCCAGCCGCGGAGTCCCAACCGTCACTTTCACCGTCCACACCGCCGCCGTCACCATCGGCCCCGGCGGCGGCGCATGCCAGCCCGGCGGTGCACCGTTTTGCGCGTGAACTCGGCGCCGACTTAAGTGACGTCGCCGGCAGCGGGCCGCATCAAAGAGTGCTGGAGGAGGACGTCAAAGAACACATCCGCGGCCGGCTGGCCGGCGGCGGCGCGCTGCCGGGGGTGCCGGCGGTGGACTTTGCGCGCTTCGGCGAGGTGGAAATTAAAAAAATCGGGCGCATCAAAAAAATTTCCGGCCCGCGGCTGCACGCATCGTGGCTCAACATTCCGCATGTCACCCACCACGACGACGCCGACATCACCGAACTGGAACAACTGCGCCAATCGCTGAAGGAAAAGGCGGCGGAAAAAAACATCCGCCTCACCAACCTCGCCTTCATCACCAAGGCGCTGGCGTACGTTTTGGCGGCGCATCCGGACTTCAACGCCTCCCTCGCCGCCGACGGCCAAAGCATCGTCTACAAAAAATACATCCACATCGGCATCGCCGTGGACACCCCGGCCGGTTTAATGGTGCCGGTGCTGCGCGATGCGGGTAAAAAAACCGTGCTGCAACTGGCCGCCGAGATGGCCGAGCTCGGCGCGCGCGCGCGCGACGGCAAAATCAAGGTCGAGGAAATGCAGGGCGGCAGCATCACCATCACCAGCATCGGCGGCATCGGCGGCGCCGCTTTCACCCCCATCATCAACGCCCCGGAGGCCGCCATCCTCGGCATCACCCGCGCCCGCATGCGGCCGCAATGGAACGGCGAAAGCTTCACCCCGCGCCTGATGCTGCCGCTGGACCTGTCCTACGACCACCGCTTAATCGACGGCGCCGAGGCGGCGCGATTCACCGCCGAACTGTGCCGGGTACTGGGGAATATCTACGAAGTGCTGCTGTGACTTTCCGGCACGGTTTGGAACGCCGCCTCGCCGAGGGTTTCCATGCGCGGGGTGATGCCGAGTCCCGGCGCATCGCCGGCCGACATGAAACCGCCGCTGATGACAGCGCCGCTGTCGGCGGTGTGCACGGTGTTGTAATCGGTGAACGCCGATGACTGAAAATGAAACCCCGGCGGCGCCGACTGCGACAGGTGGGCGATGGCCGCGGTCACAATCTCGCCGCCCCAGGCGTCCTCAATGGCCATGGTGATGCCGAGCCTGGCGCACAAGTCGCGCGCCTGGCGCAGTCTGCTGATGCCGCCCATGCGCATGATTTTCAGGTTGACCACGTCCATGGCGCGGTCGCGGTGGCCGCGCATAATCATCTCCAAACTGTCCATGCACTCATCCAAAATCACCGGGTGGTCGGTGTGGCGGCGCAGCGACACGCACTCGTCGTAACTAAGGCACGGCTGCTCGAGGTACAGGTCGACATCGCGCACCGCCCGGGCGACGCGCATGGCATCGTGCAGCAACCAGCCGGTGTTGGCGTCGGCGGTGAGGGTTTCGCCGTCTTGCAACGCGGCCGCCACTTGCCGAATGCGCGCGATGTCCATCGCCGCGCGGCCGCCGACTTTCATTTGGAAATGGCCGTAGCCGGCGGCGCGATATTCGGCGACTTTGGCCGCCATCACTTCCGGCTCGGCCTTGCAGATAACCTTGAACAGTTTAATGCGCTCGCTGAATTTTCCGCCGAGCAACGCGTATAACGGCAGGCCGGTCGCCTTGCCGAGGATGTCCCAGCACGCCATGTCCAGCGCGGATTTTGCGTAGCCGTGGCCCTTGAGGTTGCGGTCCATGCGGTGGTAAACGCGCTCAATGTGGCGCGGGTCCTCGCCGATTAATGCAGGCGCCAATTTGGCGATGGCGGCGCGCGCGCCCTCGGCGTAGGCCGCAAGATACGCCGGGCCGAGCGGGCAAACCTCGCCGAAGCCGTCGATGCCGGCGTCGGTTTCCACTTTAACCACGGTGGAATCGAAAGCGGCAAAGGAATGCCCGGCCCAACTGTAGGAACCTTCGCGCATGGGCAGCTCAACCCGGTATGCGGAGATGCGGGTGATTTTCATTGTGTTGCGGCGGCGGCGGGATTCGCTTCGCCGGCATGTCCGTGGATGGAATTCATGGTTTGGTCTCCCGGGTGACGATGAGAGTGACGGCAATGGCGCCACCGCCGGCACCCTACCACAAAACGGCGGCGGATGCCGGGTGGAACATGGTGGACGGGGATCCTGGAATGGGGCCAAAGGAGACCCCCGCCGCCGCATTAATGCTACATTTCCTCCATGCCCCTGTCCGCCATCCGCGCCTACTGTAAAGCCATCGCCAACCGCCACCGCCGCGGCCTCGCCGCCGAACGCAGTTACTACGGCGACCTGGAAACCCTGATGCGCGCCATGTTGCCCGGCGTGGAAATCACCGTCGAGCCGCGCGGCCTGCCGGATTTCATCCCCGACTTCGTCCTGACCCGCAAGCGAATTCCCCTCGGCTACATAGAAACCAAGGATGTCGACAAATCCCTCGACGACTCCGCTTACCAAAAACAATTCAGCCGCTACCTCCAATCCTTGGACAACTTAATCTTCACCAACTATTTGCAGTTTCGATTCCATCGCGACGGCGAGGCGGCGGCGGTGGCGGAAGTCGACATCGCCGCGTTGCAAGGCGGCAAGATTAAACCGTTGCCGCAGAACTTCGTGCGCTTTGCCGATTTGGTGACCGATTTCGGCGCGTATCAAGGCCAGACCATCACCACCGCCGATGATTTGGCTGCGCGCATGGCGGACAAGGCGCGGCTGTTGGCCGGCGTGATTGAAAAGGCGTTGGACGAGAAAACGGAGGCGGCTGAGAACCGTTCGCTGGACGCACAGTTGCGGACATTCAAAAAGTACCTGATTTCGGATATCAACGAGCAAAGATTCGCCGGCGTGTATGCGCAGACCATCGCATACGGTTTGTTTGTCGCGCGTTTGCATGATTCCATGCCGGGCGATTTTTCCCGGCGCAAGGCGGCCGAGTTGATTCCGTCCAGCAATCCCTTTTTGAGAAAATTCTTCGGCTACATCGCCGATTTTGATCTGGACAAACGCATTCGCTGGATTGTGGATGATTTGGCTGATGTGTTTCGCGCCACCGAGGTGGACGAGGTGATGCGGGGTTTCGGCCGGGCAACCGGGCGCACCGACCCTTTTTTGCATTTTTACGAGACTTTTCTCGGCAAGTACGACAGCAGTTTGCGCAAGGGCCGTGGCGTGTATTACACCCCGGAGCCGGCGGTGAATTTCATCGTGCGCGCCGTGGATTGGATTCTAAAAAAAGAGTTCGGATTAAAAAGCGGACTCGCCGACACCGCCAAGACGACGGTGACGGTGAACGGCGGAAAGAAGCGGGTGCACAGGGTGCAGATACTGGACCCGGCCACCGGCACCGGCACTTTTCTTGCCGACGCCATCAAGCATATTTACCGGGGGTTCGCCGGGCAGAAAGGCGCTTGGCCGGATTATGTTCGCGGTGATTTAATTCCGCGTCTGAACGGATTTGAGATTTTGATGGCGCCGTACGCGATGGCGCATTTGAAACTGGAGATGGTGCTACGCGACACCGGTTGCACGTTGGACGGCGAGCGGTTGCGGGTTTTTCTCACCAACTCGCTGGAGGAGCATCATCCCGGCACCGATACGGTGTTTGCCCAGTGGCTTGCGGACGAGTCGCGGGAGGCGAACGAAATCAAGCGCGATGTGCCGCTGATGGTGGTCATGGGCAATCCGCCGTATTCGGTGAGCACGCACAACACCGGCAAGTGGATAGAGGGCTTGATGGGCGATTACAAAACGGATTTGCGCGAGCGCAACATCCAGCCGCTGTCGGATGATTATGTGAAGTTCATTCGCTATGGCCAGTTTATGGTCGAGCGCAACGGCGAGGGAATTCTTGCGTATATTTCCAACAACAGTTTTATTGACGGGTTAATTCACCGTCGCATGCGCCGGCATCTGCTGGAGACATTCGACTGCATTTACATCCTCAATCTGCACGGCGACTCAAGAAAGAAAGAGCGCGCGCCGGACGGCTCAAAGGACCAGAATGTGTTTGACATTCAACAGGGCGTCTCCATCAACATCTTTGTCAAAACCGGCAAAAAGAAAGCCGCGCTGGGCGAAGTGTTTCATTGCGATTTGTTCGGCGCGCGCAAGGGCAAATATGAATTTCTGTGGAGTCGTGAATTGGCCGAAGTCAACTTCCAGAAACTGGAAGTGCTGCCGCCCAATTTCTTTTTCGTGCCGAAAGACTTTTCCGCGCAGGAGGAATATGCGGACGGTTTCGCCGTCAATGCGCTGTTTGGCGAATACAACTCCGGAATCAAAACCGGCGGCGATGACCTGGCGGTCAAGTTTTCCGAACAGGAAATGGAGGCGGTGGCGAATGATTTTCTGGCGCTGGATGCGGACGAGTTAAAAGACAAATACTATGGGCGCGAAGAAGCTGGCGGCTGGCGTTTTGCCGCCGCAAAACAAGATTTAATGCGCCGTCAATTCCAAGTGACGGATATGCTTTATCGTCCGTTTGATGTGCAGTGGACGCTCCACGCCACCGGCGGTTTCATCAGCCGGCCGCGGCATAAAACCATGCGCCACATGTTGGCCGGCGACAACTTGGGATTGATGACTTCGCGTTCGTATCCAACCAACACCATTTTTGACAGCGTTTTTGTCACCCGCCACATCGCCGATATTCATGCGGCCAGTGGTCAAAGCTATTTTTTTCCGCTCCACCTCTACCCCGATGAAAAACAGGAAACCATCGGCGGAGAAACGGCGCGCAAACCGAACTTGAACGTCGGCATCGTAAAGGCCATCGCCGACAAAACCGACCTGTGTTTCACGCCGGAAAAAACCACGGTCCGCAACACTTTCGCGCCGGTGGATATTCTCGACTACATCTACGCCGTTCTGCACAACCCAACCTACCGCGCAAAATACCGCGAGTTCCTAAAAATCGACTTCCCCCGCGTCCCGTATCCGCGCGATAGGGAACAATTTCGCGCGCTGGCAAGACTCGGCACTGAGTTGCGCGCGTTGCATCTCATGGAAAGCGCGAAGCTGGACAAGTTAATCACCACCTATCCGAAAACCGGCGACAACATCGTCGCCGCGGTCAAATTCGACGCCGACAAAGTCCGCATTAACAAAACCCAGTACTTCGCCGGTGTGCCGAAAACCGCCTGGGAATTCCCCATCGGCGGCTACCAACCGGCGCAAAAATACCTGAAAGACCGCAAAAACCGCGCGTTGACTTGGGACGAAATTGCCCACTACCAGCGGGTGATTGTCGCCCTGGTCGAGACCGCAAAA
>RKSH01000071.1 GCA_007570945.1 Gammaproteobacteria bacterium
CGCGGCGACTCGCCGACGGACTCGACTTGTTGGCGGCAACCGCCGATGATGATGGCGCGTTCGCCGAACACGCCGCCAGCGACAGCGGACTAACCGACTACTTTCCCTGCGCGCAGGATTATTTTGATGTGGCGCAATTTGCCGGCGAGGAGTTTGTCGATTCGTCGCCGGTGCACGGCGCCTTGGCGACATTTTCAGACCATGACCTCGGCGTAGACGGTACGCTGTATTTGCCGAACAACGGCGGCGCGAATTTTTCCGTGAGAGTCAGAGGAATGGGCGCGGAATCCGCCGCAATCGAAGTCAGCGACCGCGCAAACGCCAGGCTGAAATTGATGCGCGCGGCGACGGTTAACGCCGACCGAAAACCGTAATGAGCCAAAAGAAATCCAACACGCCGTCGAAGAAAAAGATGGCGCTGTCCGCGCTTTTTGAAGAATGCAAAAAGCGCGGCGATTTTGTGAACTGAACGCCCATGACCGTGAGGAAAATGATGCTTGAAGAAAACGCCATCGTCACCGCGCCGGCAACCAACGACCCCGCTTATAAACCAAAGCGGGCGCAAAGGATTGCGGAGGCGCTCGCGTTTGCGGGCGGTACCGCCGATGCGCCGAACAAACATGTGATTGCCGCGTTGCCGCTCGGCAAGGAAGCGTTTTTTATGAAGCCCGGCAAAGAAGCGCAGCGGGAAAACCCCAACATCCACGATATGTTTCCCGGAGTGGGGAAAGACGGCGCGAACGAAGTCGCCACTTTTACTTTTGAGGTAATTTGGGAGCACTTGGTGGAAATTTCCATCATCAACCAAATTCTGTTCAAGAAGGTTCTGGTGTTGCTTTACCGCAACTGCTTTTTTATCGACCACGCCGCCGATGAAAACGGCAACCTCCGCTATGCGCCGTCCGCGGAAGTGCTGGACTGCATCAACAAAATCGACTACGCGGTGCGCGCCGGGTTTAACGACAAGTTCAAAAAGGAGAAAATCGGCTTGCTGGAGTTTTTGCACTTCATCGATTTGCTTGGCTGGAACGAAGATGTGAAATATCATGTCGCGAATAACGCCGCCGACTTCACCGCAAAAAACGCCAATGTCGGCCGGCCCAACACCATCATCAGCGTCATCAGCGTGCCGCTTCGAATCAACGACTTTCTTTCCAACGTCATCGAAAATGTCGAGCGCGTTGAAAGAATCAATGTGCGCCTGATACTGTCCACGATGCAGCAACTCAGCAAGTCCCGCGGGGTGTACCCCATGTCGCATAAACAGTTGCGCGAATATCTGTCGCCGTATTTGGACGGCGAGCGGTGACCGACCTATGAAAACGCTGCCGAAACAATTTCACAACCGGGTCATCCAAAGCGATGTCATGGACACGCTGCGCGCGTTGCCGTCCGATTGTTTTGACATGATTTGGGGCGACCCGGATTACGGCGTGGGCATCAACTACAACGGCAAAAGGTACACAAAAAAGTGGGCGGAATATATCGACTGGTATATCAACCTGGCGAGGGAGAGTTTGCGCGTGCTAAAGCCCACGGGCAACTTGTTTATGATGAACTACCCCAAGCAGAACGCGCATTTGCGCGCGCATTATCTCGACGTTGCCGCGCACGATGTGTTCGAATATGTCTGGGTTTATCCGACCAATGTCGGGCATTCGCCGCGCCGTTTCACGACCGCCCACCGCTCCATTTTGCACGCGACCAAAAGCAAGAACAACAATTTTTACAAGGACCAAGTCGCCCAGCCGTACCGCAACCCGGCCGACAAACGCATTAAGGGCCGCATCGCCGAAGGCAGTTCGGGGCGCATGCCGTATTCATGGCTGCAATACAACTTGGTCAAAAATGTATCGCGTGAAAAAACCTTTCATGCGTGCCAAATCCCGCAGGAATTAAGCGCGTTGTTTGTCAAATCATGCACCCGCGAAGGCGACAGTGTTTTTGTTCTGTTCGGCGGCAGCGGCTCGGAAGTTTCCAAAGTCAAGGAGTTAAAGCGCATGTATCTGACTTGCGAGATGCATCCCGAGTATTGCGCCATTATTCGCGGTCGCTTAAAAAACAACGCGATTAGCAAAGCGCATCGCCGGCCGGCCGGCGCGGGGTTGCGCGACACCTTTACGCAGAAACTTTTCGGATGAAATGCTTCTACAAAAACCATGGCGTTCGCTTGTTCCATGGCGATGCCGTGGAGACGATGAACGCGTTTCCGGATGGCAGCGTGGATTTAATTCTTCGCCGACCCGCCGTATAACCTTTCTAACGGCGGCTTCAGTGTGCACGCCGGCCGGCGGTTTGCCTGGTGGGCCCGAAGATTTCGCCAATGCGGTGCCGGCGATGATGGAGGCCTTGGGCGAACGTGCGCCGGTTTGCAGCTTCATAAACTCCCTGATACTCCCCGACGGTTTTGATTTCGCTGATGGTAAACGGCACCAACCGTCACCCCACCCCCCGCATCGTCTGCGGCAGCCAGGTGGCGATTTCGGGGAAGGCGACCAAGAGTGCGACCATCACCATCATCAGCAGGAACAGCATGACCGGGGAGAGTTGCAGCGACGCGATCCAGTCGGCCAGCGCGCGCGGCAGGCCGGTGAAGCCCATGGACAGCGACAGAAACGCCGCGCCCATTAGAATGAACGCCACCATGCACGAGGTGGCGGTGGCGCCCATGACGCTGGCGCTGAAATTTTTCCAGTTTAACTCGCCCTGCAGCGCGGCCAATGCGAGGGCGCCGGCGACGCCGAATGCGGCGGCCTCGGTGGCGGTGGCGAAGCCCAGGTACATTGCGCCAATCACCAGCGCCACCAGGCACACCACCGGAATCAGCGCGCGCGAGTTTTTAATTTTGTCGACCAAACTCATCCCCGGCTCCGCCGCCGGCCGCTGCGCCGGGCGCGCGAAGTGCCAGGCCGCGACATAACCCATGAACAGCAGCGACAGCACCAGCCCCGGCAGCACGCCGGCGATGAACAACTTGGAAATGGATTCGTTGATGGTGACGCCGTAGACGATGAGCGTGAGCGACGGCGGAATCATGAGTCCCAGCGTCGCGGCGCCGGCCAGGGTGCCGATAATCATGGCCTCCGGGTAATTGCGCTTGCGCAGTTCGGGGATGGACATGCGGCCGACGGTGGTGAGCGTCGCCGCCGACGAGCCGGACACCGCGGCGAACACCGTGCAGCCAAGAATGTTGGTGTGCAGCAGCCCGCCGGGCAGCCGCGCCATCCACGGCGCCAGGCCGCGGAACAATTCCTCGGACAGCCGCGTGCGGTACAGAATCTCGCCCATCCAGATGAACAGCGGCAGCGCGGTCAATGACCAACCGGAGGACGACGTCCACACCGTGGTGAACATTGCATCGCCGGCCGGCCGCGTGGTGAACAATTCCATGCCCACCAGCGCCGCGCCCAACAGCGCCAGCGCCACCCACACCCCGGTGCCGAGCAGCAGGAACAGAACGAAGAGGAAAATGGCGCTAAGGGCGAGGTAATCCACGGTTGCGGCGCCTACTTTGACGGTTGCGACGTCGAACGTGACGGTTGCAACGTCGCAGGTGGCGGTTGCGACGTCGAAGATGCCGGCGCCGACCCGAACAGCAGAACGCGCAGCAGGCCGTCCCACAGCGCCACCGCCACCAGCACCGCGCCAGCCGACATGGCCAGTTGCGGAATCCACAGCGGCGTGGCGTCCTGGCCCTGGCTGATGTCGTTCAGCGCGCGCGAAAAATAGTTGCCGCGCAGCGCAAACCAGGCGAACCAGGTGGCCAGCGGCGCGGCGACCAAATAGCACCAGGCCTCGCCCATGGCGCGGCGGTCGCCGAGGGCGTTGAGCATGAAATGCACGCGGATGTGCGCGCCGCGGCTGAGGGCGTAGGCCAGGGCCAGGAACGACGACGCGGCCATGCAGTAGCCGGCGTAGTTGGTGGAGCCCGGAAAGCCGACGCCGGCCCACCTCGCCGTCACTTGCAGCGCCACCGCCGCCAACAACAGGACCAGAAACGCGGCGGCGGTGACGCCGGCGGCGAGGTAGACGCGGTCCAGAACGCGCGCGGCGCGCCGCCAGCCGGCGGTGAGCGCGCTCAGCATCGCATCACCGTCGCCGCCCCCGCCGGGTCACATATTTTGGTAGTCCTCCACCACCGCGCGGCCGGCGGCGCCGGCCTTGTCCAGCCACTCGCGGGTCATGGTTTCGCCGACTTCTTCAAGGCCGCGGCGCAACTCCGGGCTCGCCGTCTGGGTTTTCATTCCGTTGGCCGCCAGTTGCGCCACATACCAGTCGGACAACTGCCGCGCTTTGGCGGTGCCGGCTTTTTCGGCCAGCAACGCCGCGCCGCGCACGATGTTTTGCGTGTCCTGGTCCAGGTCCTCCCAGGCATCGGCGTGCACAAAAACGTAGTTGCGCGGCAGCCAGGCGTTCACCTCGTAAAAGTGCGACACGTGCTCCCACAGTTTGCGGTCGTAGCCGGTGGAGCCGGAGGACACCATGGATTCCACCACGCCGGTGGCGAAAGCCTGGGTGATTTCCGCCGCCTCAATTTGCGTCGGCACCATGCCGGTGAGCTCGGCCAGGCGCGCGGTGGCCGAGTTGTAGGAACGAAACTTGACGCCGCGCATGTCATCCACGTCGTCCACCGGCTTGTTGAAATACAAGCCCTGCGGCGGCCATGGCACCGAATACAGCAGCACCAAATTCTGCTCGGCGAGAAGTTTTTCAATCGCCGGCCGCGCCGCTTGCCACAGTTTTTCCGAGGCATCAAAGGACGTGGCCAAGAAAGGCACCGAGTCGAAACCGAACATGGCCACCTCATTTTGGTGCGCCGACAGCAGGCGCTCACCGATTTGCGCCTGGCCGGTTTGCACCGCGCGCTTGATGTCGCCGCCCTTGAACAGCGAGCCGCCGCCGTGCACCACAATCTCCAGGCCGCCGCCGGTGGCGATGTCCACCGCTTCTGCGAACAGTTTGCCGTTTTGCGTGTGGTAGTTGGAGTCGGCGTACGCCATGGGCATGTCCCACTTCTCATCGGCCGCGGCAGCGCCGGCAAGCGCGCCGCACACGGCGAGGGTGAGGGCGGTGGCGGTGTATTTTGATGTTTTCATTTTCTCCTCCGGGTTGGTTGGTTTGGGTTTTCAGTCAAAGCGCCCGGCGCGGTAGGGGCGCAGGTCGCACGGGGCCTCGCCGCCGCAAACCAGCGCGGCGATGATGCGCCCGGTTTTCGGGCCCATGGTCAGGCCCAGATGCTGGTGGCCGAAAGCAAACAGAACCTGCGGGTGCGCCGGCAGCGCGCCGATAAACGGCAGGCTGTCCGGCGTGGACGGGCGGTGCCCCATCCATTCCACATGCCTATCATATGTAAAATCGGGATAGATTTCACGCACTGCACGGGCCAACAGACGGAAAGCGCGGGGGTTGGGTTTTGCCGAAAGGCCGGCGAACTCCACCAGCCCGGCGGCGCGCACCCCCCACGCCATGGGCGTCAGCACCGCCTTGGTGTCGGCCAGCATGTAAGGGTGGGGCGGCACGTGGCTGGCGCCGTGAAAATCCAAATGGTAGCCGCGCTCACTTTGCATCATGGTTTTGTGGCCCAGTTGCGCCGCAAATTTTTGCGACCAGATGCCGCAGGCGACCACCGCGCGGTCAAACTTTTTTTCACCGCCCGGCCAGGCCGCCGTCACCTTTGCATCGCCGGGGCGCAGTCGGGCGACTTCGGCGCGCAGAAATTCGCCGCCGTTTTGGCAAAAGAAATCGGCGATGCGCCTCACGTATTCCTCCGGATCCAGCAGGTAGCCATGGCCGCCCAGGCGCCGGCCCAGCCGGTAGCGCGGGCCGAGTGCGGCATCGGCTTTGGTGAGCGCGTTGCGGTCAAGAAAATCGGCGGTGATGGCATGGCGCGCGCGCAGCCGCCAGTTCCAGTCCTCCCCCTCGGCGTCCTTGCGGCCGGGATACAAATACACATAATCCGACTCGCGCAGCAATTCTTCGGCGCCGCTGCCGGCGGCCAGGGCGCGGTGCTCGGCGACCGTGCCGGTGACCAGCGGCGCCAGCGCGGCGGCGATTGTTTCCACCCGGCCGGCGCTGGCGTTGCGCAGATAGCGCAGCGCCCAGGGCAGCAGCCGCGGCACCTGGGCGGCGCGCACAAAAACCGGCTGGTGCGGCCCCAGGACCAGGCGCGGAATTTTTCCGATAATGCCCGGTGTGGCCACCGGAATGACGCCGCAGGCGGCGAGAATGCCGGCGTTGCCCGAGGAGGTGGCGCCGCCCGCGGTGCCGCGCTCGATTAAAGTGACGGCGCAGCCGGCGCGGCGCAGATGCTCGGCGCAGGAAACGCCGACAATGCCGGCGCCGATGACGGCCACGGTTAACTTCATCACGGGCGCCCCGCTGGAATCCCGTGCCGGGACATGCGAGGATAGGGCCATGTTAGCCGGGGCGAGCCGTGGTTGCAAAACAATTCTCTGAGTCTGGTCATGCCGACTTCGCAAGTGCCGGTGCCGGCGCCGGCGCGGCGGTGGGCATCTTGATGCTGCAGACGCGCTTCCCGCGCATCCCCGGTGACATCGGCAACCCGGTGACCTGGCCCTTTCCGGTGCATTACAAAGTTGTGCCAGACGCGACTCCGGAGCGCGTGGTGCTGCACAAAAGCGGCGGATTGGCCGATGCTTTCACCCAGGCCGCGCGCGAACTGGTGGAGGAGGGCGCGGCGATGATTGCCACCAGTTGCGGATTCCTGTCGCTGTTGCAGGATGAGTTGCAAGCCGCGGTAACGGTGCCGGTGGCGGCTTCCGCATTGATGCAGGTGCCGGTCATTAACGCCGCGCTGCCGCGGCAAAAATGCTGCGCCATCCTCACCGTCCACAAAGCCGCCCTCACCGGGGAGCATCTGCGCTGCGCCGGCGTCCCGGCGGACACGCCCATCGCCGGCACCGAGGACGCCGCCGAATTCACCCGCGCCATTGTCGGCGACCGGGCGCATTTCAATGTGGACCGCGCCCGCGCCGAGGTCGTCACCGCCGCCCAAACCCTCACCAACGACCCCCGCACCGGCGCCATTGTCTTGGAATGCACCAACATGATTCCATATGCCCGCGCCGTCCAGGCCGCCACCGGACTGCCGGTGTTTTCCATGTTCAACTTAGTGCAATGGTTGCACGCCGCGGTGCGCCCGCCGATGTTCTAAACCACCCTCACCCCTTCCGCCTCGAGCATCCGCGCCAGCGCGATGAGCGGCAGCCCGATGAGCGTGTTCGGGTCGTCGCCGCGCAGGTGCTCCAGCAGGGCGATTCCGGGGCCCTCGGCGCGCACCGCGCCGGCGCAGTCCAGCGGCTTTTCCCGCGCCACGTAGCGTTGAATCACTGCCTCGTCCAGCGGGCGGAATTTGGCGCGGAAGATTTCTAATTTTCTTTGTTCACAGCCAGTTGCGCCGATAAGCGCAAGTCCGGTGTAAAGTTTCACCTCCATTCCGGAGGCGCGGCGCAGCATATTCACCGCCGCCTCCACCGTTCCCGGCTTGCCGAAAACCTCGCCCCCGCATTCGGCCACCTGGTCGGCGCCGATGACCACCGCACCCGGCCGCCGGGCCGCCCCGGCGCGCGCCTTTTCCACCGCCAGCCGCACCACCAGGCGGCCCGCCGATTCGCCCGCTTGCGGCGCCTCGTCCACCGCCGGCGCCAGGCAATCAAACTCAAGCCCCAGTTGCCGCAACAACTTGCGCCGGTAAGGCGATGACGAGGCCAGAACCAACATTCGCGCATATTACACCGCAAAATCCGCGCAGTTCTGCTATATTCCGCGCCATGCATCCGCCGCCCCCCTTGTCCGCCACCGTCGCGCTGGCCCGCGACCTGGTGCGGCGGGAGTCGGTTTCGCCGCGCGACGGCGGTTGCCAGCAGATTCTGGCGGCGCGCCTGCAACGCGCCGGTTTCAACTGCCGCTCCATGCCTTTTGGCGAGGTTTCCAACCTGTGGGCGCGCCACGGTGACGCCCAGCCGTTGCTGGTTTTCGCCGGCCACACCGACGTGGTGCCGGCCGGGCCGGAATCGTGGTGGCGCTCGCCGCCGTTTGCCGGCGACATTGTGGACGGCGCGCTGTACGGGCGCGGCGCGGCGGACATGAAAGGCGGCGTGGCGGCGATGGTGGTGGCCTGCGAGCAATTCGCCCTCCGCTGCCCCGGCCACGCCGGCAGCATCGCGCTGCTCATTACCAGCGACGAGGAGGACAAGGCCGAGGACGGCACCGCCAAAGTGGTGGAGGCGCTCACCGCCGAGGGCGAGAAAATCACCTGGTGCGTGGTCGGCGAGCCGTCATGCGCCGCCACGGTGGGCGACACCGTCAAGGTGGGCCGCCGCGGCTCCCTCGGCGGCCGCCTGACGGTGGATGGCAAGCAGGGCCACGTCGCCTACCCGCAACTGGCCGACAACCCGGTGCACCGCGTGGGCCCTTTAATCGCCGCGTTGGTGGGCACCGAGTGGGACCGCGGCAACGGCCGATTCCCGCCCACCGCGTTCCAGATTTCCAACATCAGCGGCGGCACCGGCGCGCACAACGTGATTCCGGGCAGCGTGGAGGTGTGGTTTAATTTTCGCTACGCCCCGGCTTCACCGCCGCAGGCGCTGAAAGCGCGGCTGGAAAAAATCTGCCGTGAACATCTGGAAAAATTTTCCATCCATTGGGAGTCGCACGGCGAGCCATACCAGACTCCCGACGGTGAACTGTTGCGCGCGCTGGTGGACAGCGTGCGCGAGGTCACCGCGCTTGAGCCGGAGTTGTCCACCGTCGGCGGCACTTCCGACGGCCGCTTCATCGCCCCCACCGGCGCGCAGGTGGTGGAGTTCGGCACCGTGAATGCCACCGTGCACCAGGTGGACGAGCACGCCCTCCTGAGCGAACTGGACGCCGCCACCGAGGTCTACGCGCGCGTACTGGACAAGCTTTTGGCGGCGCAAAAATGAGCCAGGAGGAACTCAAAGCCGCCGCGCGCCGCCTGTTCGTCCCCAACTACGCCCCGGCCGCCATCGTGCTGGAGCGCGGCAGCGGTTGCCGGGTGTGGGACGGCGCCGGCCGCGAATATCTGGACTTCGGCGCCGGCATCAGCGTCAACTCCCTGGGCCACTGCAACGCCGGGGTGACCGCGGCCGTCACCGAACAGGCCGCCGCGCTCAACCACACTAGCAACCTGTATTACAACCGCCCATCCATCGCGCTTGCCGAAAAATTATTGGGCGCGTGTTTTGCCGAGCGCGTTTTCTTCTGCAACTCGGGCTCCGAGGCCAACGAGGCGGCGATTAAACTGGCGCGCAAATTTTCCTCGCTGCACCATGCCGACCACAAGCGCGAAATCGTCACTTTCAGCGGCGCCTTCCACGGCCGCACCCTCGCCGCCCTCGCCGCCACCGCCAACCCGGCCTATCAGGAAGGCTTCGGCCCGCTGCCCGGCGGTTTTGTGTCGTGCGCGTTTAACGATTTTGCCGCCGCCGAAAAAATCATCGGCGCAAAAACCTGCGCCGTCCTGGTTGAGCCGGTGCAGGGCGAAAGCGGCATCCACCCGGCCGCGCCCGGTTTTCTGGGCCACCTGCGCAAATTATGCGACCGCTTTGATGCGCTGCTCATGGTGGATGAAATCCAATGCGGACTCGGCCGTACCGGCAATCTGTTCGCCCACCAGTGGCCTGACAATGGCGCCGGCGGCGTCACCCCCGACGTCATGACCCTCGCCAAAGCCCTCGGCGGCGGCCTGCCCATCGGCGCCATGTTGGCAACGGCGCGCGCCGCCGAGGCTCTGCAGCCCGGCAGCCACGGCTCCACTTTCGGCGGCAACCCGGTGGCCTGCGCCGCCGCCGGCGCCGTGTTTGACCAAATCAACGACGATGCGCTGCTGGCAAAGGTGCGGCGCCAGGGCGCCGCGCTGGCCGAATTTTTGCGCGACGCCGGCCGCCGCCAGGGCCTGTTCGCCGAGGTGCGCGGCCGGGGTTTAATGCTCGGTGCGCAACTCACCGCCGCCCGCGCCGGCCACGCCGCCGACCTGATGGAATGCTGCCGCCGCCACGGCGTCCTCACCCTCACCGCCGGCAAAGACGTCCTGCGCCTGCTGCCGCCGCTTAGCCTTGGAGATGCCGAGTTGGAAGAAGGCATGTCCCGCATCGCCCGCGCCGCCGAGGATTTTGCGCGGGAGGTTGCGGCAGAATAAGTTCCGGGCGGTGAAAAAACCGGAATACATCAGCGGCGAGTTGTGGACGGCGAAGCAGTGCCAAGGCCACAGCATTCATGAAATCAGTTACCGCGCCTGCTTTAAGCCGCAACTGCCGAATTATTTTATCGCCCGCTTCAGCGAGCGCGGCGACACGGTTCTGGATCCGTTTATGGGCCGCGGCACGACGCCCATCGAGGCGTCGCTGATGGGAAGAAAAGTCATCGGCAGTGACGTCAATCCGCTGTCGCTGATGCTCACCCGCCCGAGGCTGAATCCGCCCAAGCCCCACATGGTGGCGCGGCGGCTGGATGAGATTCCGATGGACGGCGTGGTGGACGCGGCGGCGGAAACGCTGCTGGTGTTTTACCACCCGCGGGTGCTGCAGAAGATTGTCTCCATCAAGGAATGGATTCGGCAAAGGGAAAAAGACGAGGCATTGGATGAGGCTGACGACTGGATTCGGATGGTCTGCATCAACCGCATGAGCGGGCATTCGCCGGGGTTCTTTTCGGTGCGCACCATGCCGCCCAATCAGGCGGTTTCGGTTGAGGCGCAGGAAAAAATCAACCGCAAAAACAACCGCCGGCCGCAGGACAAGGATGTGAAGGAAATCATTCTCAGAAAAACCCTGAGTCTGCTGCGCTCGCCCATGCCGGAGATGAGGCGGAAAATGCGGTTCAAATGCGCCTCGGCGCGCGACCTAGGCTGGATAGCGGATGAGTCGGTGGACTTAACCGTGACCTCGCCGCCGTTTATGAATGTGGTGGACTACGCCAGGGACAACTGGTTGCGGTGCTGGTTTGCCGGCATTGACGCCGAAAAAATTCCCTTTGACCACCACGGCAAAAAGGAAAACTGGGGAAAATTCGTGCGCAAAACGCTGCGGGAAATCCAGCGGGTGACCGTCGCCGGCGGAACCGTCGCCTTTGAGGTGGGCGAAATCCAGGGCGGCAAAACCATGTTGGAGGAGGATGTGATGAACGCCGCGGCCGGCCTGCCCCTGCGGGTGGAAAAGATTTACATAAACCGGCAGCGGTTCACCAAAACCGCAAACTGCTGGAACGTCTCCAACAACACAAAGGGGACGAACACCAACCGGGTTGTTTTGATGAGGAAGCGCTGAGCATGGGCGGCATGACGGACAGCGGCACGCCTTTACCTAAGGTGATTAAGAATATTTTCGGCAGGAAGTATTCAAGATTGACACCGGCGACAGCCGGGATGCGGAACTCGTCCGGGATTTGCAAGAAGCACTCGGGCAAGCGCGGCGGGCGATGGTGGAAAAGCCCATACAATCCAAAAGACCCAATGAGGTCGGCAACTACATAGAGCCATATGTGCTTGCCGCGCTCAACCAAATGCCCGGATACCGGGCAGAGAAACCGAAAACACAATCGGGCAAAGGGCAGTCCACCGGGTATCCGGATATATTGGTGACCGACATGCACCAGCGGGCGTCTTATCTTGAGTGCAAGACGTCCACCGAAAAAAGAAAACAGCAGGGCATGGGAACTTTCTATCTGTCCGAGCCGCGCAGCCGGGAAACGGCGAAAGTGACTCTGGATGCCCGGCACCTGGTGGCGTTGTTTACAATGAAAGAAGAAAGCCAAAAATACACTCCCACCGGAGTGTCGCTGATTGACATCTACGCGCTGCCTTGCAACTTAAAAAAAGAATGGAATTCGGATAACATCAGGCTGTTGCAACAGCCGTTATGGCAAGGGTGGGCGAAAGGACGTAACTCGCTGGAGGCGGCTTAGGCAGAGCATGGATGCGGTTACTTTCAACTGTCAATGCTACAATCCACATCCGGAGAGGTGGCTGAGCGGTCTAAAGCGGCGGTCTTGAAAACCGCAGGGGGCGTTGCCCTCCGGGGGTTCGAATCCCTCCCTCTCCGCCATTTTTTTACACCGGCCGCTCGCGCACCAGGGCCATGCCGGTGAGCATGGCGACCATGGCGGTCCACACCCACGGCGTGTGGCTTTCGTTGAACAGCCAAATTCCCCACAGGACGCCGAACAGCATGATGGCGTAGCCGATGAGCGAGGCGAACAGCGGGCCGCTGATTTTAATCATGTGCACAAAGGCCACGTAGCAGGCGGCGTTAATCGCCATGATTCCGGCCGCCGCGAGTTCCAGTTTGCCCATGGCGGCGGGGTTTGGGCTGAGCGCGGTGAACTTGCCGCCGGCCGCCGCCAGCGGCGCCAGGATGATGACGCTGAACACCGCCATGCCGGCGACGATGGCCACCGGGTCGGTGCCCGGCGGGCGGCGCAGTGCGACGTACAGGTTTTCCACCGTGTACGACAGCGGTACCAGCAATCCCACCATCACCCACAGCCCGGCGGTTGCCGTGGCGCTCACCTCCGACCCGGGCAGGGCTAACATCACCACCGCCGCAAACCCCAGGGCGACGCCGGCCAGGCGCCCCGCCGAAATTTTTTCGATCCGCAACGGCAGGCCGGCGGCGTAGGTCAACAGCGGCACCAGCGCGACGAGTATGGAAATCACGCCCACCGAGATGTGCTGGGTGGCGGTGAAGATGACGAAAGTGGGCAGCGCGGTGCCGGTGACGCCGCCGATGGCGTACAGCGCCAGATGCGGCCGGCCCAGGGGCAGGCGGCGGCCGCGGGCGAA
>RKSH01000032.1 GCA_007570945.1 Gammaproteobacteria bacterium
CGCCGGCGTGATTCTGCCAAGCGTCTCATCCAAATCCTGCGCGTGGTTTTGCGCCGGCACCTCCACGCCCTCGGCGCCGGCGCCGAGGGCGGCGAGGGCGTAGACGGCGAAACTGTACTGCGAGTAAAGCACCTGGTCGCCGGGCCCGGCAAAAGCGCGGGCGGCCAGTTCCAGCACGTCGTTGGAACCGTTGCCGAGGGTGATTTGCGCCGGGTCCACGCCGTGGCGGCGCGCGATTGACTCTTTCAGGTGAAAACCGTTGCCGTCGGGGTAGCGCGAAAAGTCGGCGCTGCCGGCCAAAGCAAGCAGTGATTTGGGCGACGGGCCCAGGGGGTTTTCGTTGGACGCCAGTTTGAGCGCGTTGGTGACGCCGTAGTCGCGCTCAATTTCCTCCACCGGCCGGCCCGGCTGGTAAGGGTGAATGCGCAGCACGCCGGGGCGGGCGATGGCGGCGGGATTAAAGTTCACCGTCACAGCGCCGAGCGCGGGTAGGAGCCCAGCACCTTGCACAGCGCCGCCTGCTCTTCCAGCGCCCCCAGCGCGCGCGCCACCGGCTTGTCGTCGCGGTGGCCGGCGAGGTCAATGAAGAAAACGTACTCCCACAAGCCGCTGCGCGTGGGGCGCGACTCGATGCGCATCATGTCCAGGCCGGCGTCGCGAATCGGCGCCAGCAGGTTGTACAGCGCGCCGGGTTTGTTGCGGCCGGCGACCAGCAGGCTGGTTTTGTCGCGGCCGGTGGCGCGGGTGGTGAGGTCGCCGATGACAATGAAGCGGGTGTGGTTGCGCGGGTTGTCCTCAATGCCGCGGGCGAGAAGGTGCAGGTTGTACAGCCCGGCGGCCAACTCGCCGGCGATGGCCGCGGCGTTTTTCATGCGCGCGGCGCGGCGGGCGGCCTCGGCGTTGCTGCTGGTCTGGCGGACGTCGGCGCCGGGCAGGCGGTGCTCCAGCCATTGGCGGCACTGCGCCAGCGCCTGCGGGTGGGCGAGCACGGTTTTCACCGTGGACATTTTTTTGGTTGCGCCGAGCAGGCAGTGTTGAATGCGCAACTCCACCTCGCCGCAGATGCGCAGCGGGGTTTTCATCAGCAACTCCAGCGTGTCGGCCACCGAGCCCTCGCTGGAGTTTTCCACCGGCGCCACGCCGAAACCGATGCTGCCGCTTTCCACCTCGCGGAAGACGTCGGCAATGGCGGCCAGGGGCACGGTGTGCGCCGAGCCGCCGAAATGCTTGAGCGCGGCCGACTGGGTGTAGGTGCCCGCCGGCCCCAGCACCGCCACTTTGGTGGCGCGCTCGGCGGCCAGGGTGGCCGACATGATTTCCCGGAACACGCGCCCGGCCTCGGCGTCGCTGAGCGGCCCGCCGCTTTCACGGTTGCGCCTTTGCGCCTCGCGCAGCACCTCGGCCTCGCGCTCCGGCGAATAGAATTCACGGTCGCCGGCGGCGGCTTTTAACCGCGCGATGTCCAGCGCATGGCGCACGCGGCGGTTCAGCAGTTGGTGAATCCGCCGGTCAATGTCGTCGATGCGGCCGCGGAGTTTTTCAATGCCCGCGCTTTTTTTGCCGGTGTTCTTTGTGCTCATGACGGCGGCGGTTCTTTTTTTAGTTTGGCCGGCAGTTCCTCCATGGTGCCGGCGCCCGACAGGGGGATTCTGTGGCCAATGGTGAAGTTGCGGAAAGGGGAGCCATGTTTGCAGCCTGTGCACCGCCCCTGCCGGCGGCCGAACAGAATGTGCCTGCTATTCTTGGCCGGCTTTACCGGGCCGGCGCCGGTGCGCCTTGGAATATCGTCGCGGGCGGCGGCTTTTTTTGCAAACAGCGGCGGGTAGTGCAGGCGCCGCTTGACCGGGTCCGCCGCCTTGCGGCTGATATCCATCTGCCGCTTGTGTTTTTCGGCGGCAGCGCGATTGTCGCCGGTGACAATGGCGCGGTTTGCAATTTGCCGGGGCATTGTTTTATCCGCGGGTTTGCCGGAAGTGGTTCATGAATTCGGTGAGTTGCAAAACGCCGGCGGGCGGCACCGCATTATACAACGAGGCGCGCAGGCCGCCGGCGGCGCGGTGGCCGCGCAGGCCGGCGAGGCCGGCGGCGGCGGCCGCGGCGAGGAAGGCCTCCTCAAGTTGCGGCGCGGCGAGGGTGAAAGGGATGTTCATCCGCGAGCGCCAGGCGGCGGCCACGCGGTTGCGGTAGAAACCGCCGGAGTTGTCGATGCAATTGTACAGCACAGATGATTTTTCGGCGTTTTGTTTTTCCATGGCGGCGACGCCGCCGTTTTTGCGCAGCCAGCGCAGCACCAGGCCGGCCACATACCAGGCGAACACCGGCGGCGTGTTGACCATGGAACCGGCCGCGGCCTGGGCGGCGTAGTTCATCACCCGCGGCACCGCGCCGGCGGCGGCGGCGCGCGCGGCGAGGTCGCGGCGGACAATGACCACGGCGAGGCCGGCCGGGCCGATATTTTTCTGCGCGCCGGCGTAAATCAAACCAAAGCGGCGCACCGCAAACCGCCGCGACAAAATCACCGAGGACATGTCGGCGACCAGGGTTGCATCGCCGGCATCCGGAACCCGGTGAAACTCAAGTCCGCTGATGGTCTCATTGGGCGTGTAGTGCAGGTAGCCGGCGTCGCCGCCGCGCCGCCACGCGCCCTCCTCCGGCATGGCCACGGCGCCGGCGTCCGCCACCGTGGCGCATTCGTTCACGGTTAAATAGCGGCGTGCCTCGGCCATGGCCAGCGCCGCCCAGTGGCCGCTGTTCACATAATCGGCGGTGAGGCTTTGGCCGGCGGCGAGGTTCATGGGCACCGCGGCAAACTGCAGTTGCGCGCCGCCGTGCAGAAAAAGCACGTGGTAGTCATCGGGAATTTCCATCAGCGCGCGCAGGTCGGCCTCCGCCTCATGGGCGCAACGGAGAAAATCGTCCTCGCGGTGGCCGCGTTCCATGACCGACACGCCGCCGCCGCGCCAATCGGGCAGCTCCTCGCGCACCTGTTGCATCACCTCCTCCGGCAGCGCCGCCGGGCCGGGGCTGAAGTTGAACGGCCGGTTCAACAGAGCAGCGACTCAGCGGCCGGCGGCGCCGTTTCCGCCATCGGAGTCACCGTTTCCACCATCGCCACCGTCGCCGTTGCCGGGTTGCGCCTCCTCCACCTTGACCATTCCGATGAGCCGCTCGCCCTTGTCCAGTTTAATCAGGCGCACGCCCTGGGTGTTGCGGCCGGTGAGCGAGATTTCATGGGTGCGGGTGCGGATGAGGGTGCCGCCGTCGGTGATGAGCATGGCCTCCTCCTGGCCGGTGACCATGACCGCGCCGACCACGCGGCCGTTGCGCTTGGAGGTTTTGATGGCGATGACGCCCTTGCCGCCGCGTCCCTTGCGTGGAAAATCCGCCAGCGGCGTGCGCTTGCCGTAACCGTTTTCGGTGCTGGCCAACACCGCGGCGGCGGCGCTGTCATCACCGTCGCCGACCCCCGGCGCGACCAACAAAGAAATCACCCGGCAGCCCGACTCCAGTTTCATCCCGCGCACGCCGATGGCGCCGCGGGCGGTGGTGCGCACGGCGGTCTCGGCGAATCGCATGGCTTTGCCGTTGTCGCTGAAAAGGA